>JAJYTV010000200.1 GCA_021792885.1 Bacillota bacterium | reverse complement strand
CTCGCCCTTGCCCTCGACGATCGTGGTCTTCTCCTTGGCGATCTTGACCCGGTTCGCCTGGCCGAGCATCGTGAGCTCGACGTTCTCGAGCTTGATGCCGAGGTCCTCGGAGAGGAACGTGCCGCCCGTCAGGATCGCGATGTCCTCCATCATGGCCTTGCGGCGGTCGCCGAAGCCCGGCGCCTTGACGGCGGCGGCGTTGAACGTGCCGCGCAGCTTGTTCACGACGAGGGTCGCAAGGGCCTCGCCCTCGAGGTCCTCCGCGACGATCAGGAGCGGGCGGCCGGAGCGAGCGACGCGCTCGAGCAGCGGCAGGAGGTCCTGCACTGAGGAGATCTTCTTCTCGTGCAGCAGGATGTACGGGTTCTCGAGCTCGACTTCCATCGAGTCGGGGTTCGTGACGAAGTACGGGGAGACATAGCCGCGGTCGAACTCCATGCCCTCGACGACGTCCAGCGTCGTCGCAGTGCCCTTCGACTCCTCGACCGTGATCACGCCGTCCTTGCCGACCTTCTCCATCGCCTCGGCGATCAGGGTGCCGATCTCGTCGTCGTTGCCCGAGATCGCGGCGACGTGGGCAATGTCCTCGCGGCCCTCGATTGGCGTAGAGAGCTTCTTCAGCTCGTCGACCGCCTTCTCGACCGCGAGGTCGATGCCGCGCTTGAGGAAGATCGGGTTGGCGCCGGCGGCCACGTTCTTCAGGCCCTCCAGCACCATGGCCTGGGCGAGCACCGTCGCCGTCGTCGTGCCGTCACCGGCCACGTCGTTGGTCTTCGAGGCGACCTCCTTGCAGAGCTGCGCCCCCATGTTCTCGTACGGGTCCTCGAGCTCGATCTCCTTGGCGACGGTCACGCCGTCCTTGGTGATCATCGGCGAACCGAACTTGCGGTCCAGGACGACGTTGCGGCCCTTGGGGCCGAGCGTCACCTTGACAGCGTTGGCGACGGCGTTCACGCCGCGCTCGAGCGCCTTGCGGGCGTCGACGTCAAACACGAGCTGCTTAGCCGGCATGTGTTCGCAAACCCTCCTCTATAAGATGCGCTGCCCGCGGTTACTTGACGGCGAGCAGGTCGCTCTCGCGGATGATGAGGTACTCGGTGTCGCCCACCTTGACCTCGGTACCGCCGTACTTCGAGAAAATGACTCGGTCTCCGACCTTCACCTCGGGGGCGACGCGGTTGCCGTTCTCCAGCACGCGGCCGGTACCGACGGCGATGATCTCGCCCTCCTGCGGCTTGTCCTTGGCGGTGTCCGGCAGGATGATGCCGCCTGCCGTCTTCTCCTCCGCCTCCACAACCTTGACGACTACGCGATCACCAAGCGGCCTGAGCACAGGATCCCTCCTCGACGTTGTTGGCACTCAACACTGTTGAGTGCTACTAGCGGTATGTATTGTATCTACGCCCAGCCCCACCGTCAAGCCGAACGGCAGCGCTGCGGCGAATCCGCCGGAGAGCTGCCGTTCACCTTCGCACGGCTCAAGGCCAGCGCGGATCTGGGGCGGCGGCCTGTGCCTCGGAATCCTCTTCCACCCGGCGCACCACGATGCGGTCGCCCTCCAAGCACAGCATGACCAAGCTGCCTGGGGAAATGCCCGCCTGTGCCATCACCGCCTGCGGGATGCGGACCATCCCCCGCCGCACTATGGCGTAGCGCACTTCTTCCACCGCCCTTCGCGGCAGAACTCTACCTTCCTGGATATGCCAATGCAATGTCGTAAACCGTCCCTCTCCCCGCGTAAACCGCTGTGGGATGAGGGCGCGTCCCACGGCGCCGAACGGGCTCCAATCGGCATGAAAGCGCGCGTGCAGCGCGTGCAGCGGCAAACGCTCAGCTACCCAAACGTGGTAACGAAACGGCTCACTTCCGCCCATACCGCCGCCCGAGGGCATACCAGACCGCGGTTCCCGCCACGATCACGAGGACGAGGAGGATGGCTGCAAGTGCCTCGTGCTGGCGCACGAACCCGAGGTTGCGGCCGACCCCGAGCCCTGCGAGGATCCAGAAGAGCGACCACAGGCCGTCGCCGACGAACGAGCCGATCAGGAAGGACGGGATCGGGGCGCGCATCATGCCGGCTCCCAGGATCGCCGGCGTACGCGTGACGCCGATGATCCGCGAGACCGCCTGGGCCGTGCCGCCGAAGTTCTGGAACCAGGATTCCGCGCGCTGCACGCCGGCCTCCTTGAAGTGCAGGCGCCGAGCGAACCGGTTGAAGAGGGCACGGCCGCCCCAGCGGCCCAGCATGTACCCTCCCAGGTTGCCCGCGACGTTCCCCAGGGTCGTCGTCAGCCAGACGGAGAGGAGGGTCATCTCACCGCGAGCGATCAGGAAGCCTGCAGCAAGCAAAAACAGCTCGACCGGGCCCGGCAAACCGGTGCCTTCGATCGCGCTGGCGAGAAAGAGCAAAGGGTAGCCGTAGACGAGGAGCAGATCGCGCAGATGCGTAGCGGTCATGCGCCGCGACCTCTTCCGCTAGTGCGCCTGCTCCTCATGCGACGGTGTCGACTTGTCGGACGGCTTTTCGTCGGCGCCCTCCTTCATCGCGTTGCGGAACTCGCGGATCGTCTTGCCGAGACCCTGCCCGATCTCCGGCAGCCGCTTCGGTCCGAACAGGAGAAGCGCGATGGCGAGGATGATGACCAGGTGGACGGGAGTCAGAAGGTCCATGGAGATACCGTCCTTTCCTGTCGCGAGGAGCCCTTCCGGTACTTATGACGGCAGTATAGCACACCCAGCGCCCGGGCGCAGTTCGGGTCTTGACGCTCCACCCAGGGTTTGCGACACTTTCGCCAACGGGCGAGGGCCCGCAACAGCATAGGGCAGCGGCAATCCATACAAGCGCCAGCACTCGCGTCCGCGAGTGGACGAGGTGGGGGATCTCGGATCGTCGGCGGGTGACCCCCGGTTTGCCTGAACCGTCAAAGGCCCCACAAAGCCAGGGAGCGATCTCTGGGGGAAAAGGGCCGGCAGGCAGAAGGATGCTCTCTAGCATCCCTCTACGTTCATGGCCGCCTCCCTCTGCATGGCGGTCCATGCCCGTGGAAGGGGTGTGTTTCGTATGTGCGGGATCATGGGCTACGTTGGTCCGCAGTCCGCGGTCGACGTCCTCCTCGGCGGGCTGCGCCGGCTGGAATACCGCGGCTACGACTCGGCGGGCATCGCACTCAGCACGGGGGAAGGAATCCATCTCGTGAAGCGTGCAGGTCCGCTGCGCGTGCTCTCCCAGGAGATCGCGCAGAATCCGCCGCCGCCTTCTACGATGGGCATCGGGCATACGCGCTGGGCCACCCACGGAGGGGTCTCCGACCGCAACGCGCACCCGCACCTCGACTGCGCCGGGCGGCTCGCCGTCGTGCACAACGGCATCATCGAGAACGCGGCGGCCCTGCGGGAGGATCTGCTTCGCCAGGGCCACACGCTGCGCTCCGAGACGGACTCCGAGCTCGTCGCCCACCTGCTCGAGGAAGAGGAAGGCGACCTCCTGCACCGCCTGCAGCGCGTCGCGCTGCGCTGCGAGGGCGCATACGCCCTGCTCGCGTTCGACCGCGAGGAGCCGGGCAGGCTCTGCACCGTTCGGCGCACGAGCCCGATCGCCATCGGCTGGACGGAGGACGAGGTGTTCGTCGCATCGGGCGCGATCGCGCTCGCTCCCTGGCTTTCGCAGTGCATCTACCTCGACGACGGCGAGATCGCAGACCTGCGCCCGGGGCACGCCGACGTCTACCTCCTGCGAGACCTCGCTCCCATCCGCAAGGTGCTGCATGACATCGCCGTGTCGGGCGAGCTGCCGGACGCCGGCGAGCACGGCCTCTTCTACCGCAAGGAAGTGCACGAACAGCCGGCGGCCTGGCGTGCCGTGATGCAGGGCCGGCTCGACGAGTCTGGTGCGGTAGACCTCTCCGACGCCGGGCTCACGCCGGCAGCGCTCGGAGCGGTTCGGCGGGTGCTCTTCCTCGCCATGGGCTCCTCCCTGCACGCGAGCCAGATGGCTGTCGAGCGCCTGCAGCTGACGGCGGGGATCCCCGCGGAGGCGCACCTCTCGAGCGAATTCCGCGACACCCGCAGCTTCCTCGAACCCGGGACACTCGCGGTCGCCGTGAGCCAATCCGGAGAGACGATCGACACGCTCGCCGCACTGCGGCATGCCCGCACGCTCGGAGCATCCGTGCTCGGCCTCGTGAACGCGCCCGGCTCGACGATCGCCCGCGAGAGCGACTACGTCTTCGATCTGCGCGCAGGAACCGAGATCTCTGTTGCATCGACGAAGGCGTTCACGACCCAGGCGGTAGCGCTCGAGCTCCTCACCGCGGCTCTCGCGGCCGCCCACGGGCGCCCGCCAGCGGCGGAGACCCTCGCCGCATTGCGCGCTGCCCCGGCGATCGCCGAGGACTTCCTCGCGGAGTTCCATCTGCCGGAAGAGCTCGTGTTGCGCTGCGCGAAGGCGCCCGGCGTGATCTTCCTCGGCCGCGGCCAGGACCTCAGCCTCGCGCGGGAGGGCTCTCTCAAGCTCAAGGAACTCTCCTACGTGTGGAGCGAGGCGTTCGCAGCCGGAGAGTTGAAGCATGGCCCC
>JAJYTV010000199.1 GCA_021792885.1 Bacillota bacterium | reverse complement strand
TCGACCACGGCGTCGCGAAGGAGACCCTGACGCGCGACATCGCGTCGGCCGATGCGGTCGAGGCGCAGCTGCGCGGTCTCGGCATCGACCTCGAGGCGGTCGGCGAGGAGCTGCAGGCGCAGGGGGTCGAACTCTTCGCCGCGGCATTCCAGAACCTGCGCGCCGAGATCGGGCGCAAGGGCGAGGCGCTCGTGCCGCAGCCGCCCGTCCAGGCGGACCTCGGCGCACTCAGCGGATCCGCCGCGCAGTTCCTGCAGCGGCTCGCGGAAGTGAAGGCCGGGCAGCGCCTCCTGCGCAAGGACGCGACCCTCTACCCTGCGTCCCAGAGCCAGGTCGCCGAGACGCGGCTCGGCTGGATCGACCTGCCGAAGGCGATGGCCGCGCGGCGCAAGGAACTCGAGGCGTTCGCCACAGGGCTCGCGGAGCGCGGCGTGCGCCGGCTCGTGCTCGTCGGCATGGGCGGGAGCTCGCTCTTCCCCGACGTCTTGCGCCGGGTGGTGCACGACCCGCGCATCGCACTCGAGGTGCTCGACACGACGCACCCGGACTACGTGCAGGGCGTCCTTTCCTCGATCGACTGGCGCTCGACCGCCGTGCTGCTCTCCTCGAAGAGCGGCGGGACCCGGGAGGTCGACGCGCTCTACCGCATCCTGCGAAGCAGCGCAGAGGCTGCACTCGGCGACGGGGCAGGCCAGTCGTTCTACGCCGTCACGGATCCCGGCACGTCGCTCGAGCGGCGCGCGCAGGAGGAGAAGTTCGCCGGCTGCTTCCTGAACCCCCCGGACATCGGCGGGCGCTACTCCGCACTCTCGCTCTTCGGTCTCGTGCCGGGGGCGGCGCTCGGCGCAGACCTCGCCGCGCTGCTCAAGGGAGGCGAGGCTGCCCTCGCCGAGCTTGAGGGTCCGGTGGAGCGGTCCTCCGCCTGCGCCCTCGCGGCGGCGCTCGCCGCCGCCCACGCCGGGCGCCGTGGCAAGATCGTCCTGCCGAGCCCGGCGGCTCTGCCGTTCAGCGACTGGCTCGAGCAGCTCCTGGCCGAGAGTACCGGCAAGGAAGGCAAGGGCATCCTCCCGGCACCCGGCGCCACTGCGGGACCAGACCGGATCTCTGTCGGCTTCGGGCAGGCTCCCGCGTCCCCCGGCGTCTCGGTGCCGGCGATCGACACCATGACGGCGCTCGGGTGGGCGGTCGTCACCTGGGAGGCGGCGACGGCGCTCTTCGGCTACCTCGTCGGCATCAACCCCTTCGACCAGCCGAACGTCCAGGAGGGGAAGGACAACACCGAAGCCGTCCTGCGCGAGGGCGACCACCCGAGCGCGCGGCTCTCCGCACTCGGGGACGCGGCCGCGCCCCTCGCGGCGAAGCCGCCGGCCTACCTCGCAGTGCAGGCCTTCGCGCCCCCGACCGAGGCGGTCTGGGCGGCCCTGCGCGACCTGCAGTCGACCCTCTCCGCGGGCGGCGCCTGCGTGACCGTCGGGATCGGCCCGCGCTTTCTGCACTCCACCGGCCAGTACCACAAGGGCGGCCCGTCCGAGGGCGCCTTCCTGCAGCTCGTCGCTCCGCCCAAGGCCGATATGGATCTGCCGGGCCTCCCGTTCACCCTTGGGGACCTCTTCGCGGCCCAAGCCGAAGGCGATGCCCAGGCGCTCGCGCGGCGCGGCCGCCCCCTCTCGCGCATCCTCCTCGACGGCGACGCACGAGATGCGCTGCGCCGGGTCGGCAAGACGATCCTCGAGCACGCGGAAGGCAGGTGAACGGGGTTGGAGATGGGCATGGTCGGCCTCGGGAAGATGGGCGGCAACATGGCGCAGCGCCTGCATGAAGCGGGTCACCGCATCGTCGGCTTCGATCCGAGCGAGGAGTCGAGAAAGCGCGCGCAGGAGAGCGGCGTCGAGACAGTGCAGAGCCTGGAGGCGCTTGTCGGCGCCCTGAGGGCCCCGCGCGCGATCTGGCTGATGGTGCCGTCGGGCGACCCGACGGAATCGGCGATCCACGATCTCTTGCCGCAGCTTGCGAAGGGCGACATCCTGGTCGACGGCGGCAACAGCTACTACAAGGACAGCATGCGGCGGGGCGATCTCTGCAGCGCGCAGGGCATCGAGTTCGTCGACGCCGGCACGAGCGGCGGGATCTGGGGTCTCAAGGAGGGCTACTGCCTGATGGTCGGCGGCAGCGCCGAGGCCTTCAGCCGCCTCGAGCCGCTCCTGCGCGCCCTGGCCCCGGAGGGGGGGCTCTTGCACGCCGGCCCCTGCGGCGCCGGGCACTACGTCAAGATGGTCCACAACGGCGTGGAGTATGGGATGCTCGAGGCGTACGGGGAGGGCTTCGAAATCCTCGCCCGCGGCCCCTTCGACCTGCACCTCGGCGAGATCGCCGAGAACTGGCGCCACGGCTCCGTCGTGCGCAGCTGGCTGCTGGACCTCCTCACCAAGGCGCTGCAGAACGACCCGCAGCTGCAGCACCTGCGCGGCTACGTCGAGGACTCGGGCGAGGGGCGCTGGACAGCCCAAGAGGCGATCGACCGCGGCATCGCCGCGCCGGTGATCACCCTCTCGCTGCAGCAGCGCTTCCTCTCGCGCCAGGAGGATACGCTCTCGAACCGGGTGATCGCGGCGCTGCGCAACGAGTTCGGCGGCCACGCGGTGCAGAACAAGTGAGCGGGGCGAAGGAAGGGGCGATCCTCGTCGTGTTCGGCGCGACGGGCGACCTGACGCACCGCAAGCTGATCCCCGCCGTGGCGGAGCTACGCCGCGCGGGCCTCTTGAAGGGCGCCTTGGAGATCGTCGGGTACGCGCGCCAGGATCTCGACGACGCGAGCTTCCGCGATCTCCTGCGCCAAACGGTCGAGGGGGACGGCACGGACGACGTGATCGCCAGCACCTGCTACGTGCGCGGGGACTTCCGTGACGCCGCGGGCTACGAACAGCTCGCAAAGCGCCTGCAGGAGATCGAGCGGGGGGGCAGCTACGCTGGCCGGCTCTACTACCTCGCGGCGCCGCCCAGCTTCTACACCGACATCTTCCGCGGCATCGGCGCCGCGGGGCTCGCGAAGGAGGAGGGCGGCTTCCGACGCATCGTCGTCGAGAAGCCGTTCGGCGGGGACCTCGCGACGGCGCAGGAGCTGAACGCAGAACTGCACGAGGTGTTCGACGAGAAGCAGGTCTTCCGCATCGACCACTACCTCGGCAAGGAAACTGTGCAGAACATCCTCGTCCTGCGCTTCGCGAACGGCATCTTCGAACCGCTGTGGAACCGCCGCTACATCGATCACGTCCAGATCACCGTGGCGGAATCGCTCGGCGTCGAGCACCGCGGCCGCTACTACGAGGAAGCGGGCGCGCTGCGGGACATGATGCAGAATCACCTCCTGCAGCTCATGACGCTGATCGCCATGGAGCCGCCGGTCGCCTTCGAGGCGGACGCCGTGCGCAACGAGAAGGTGAAGGTGCTGCGCGCGATTCGCCTGCCGGCGCCGCACGAGGTTCCGCGCCTCACCGTGCGCGGACAGTACGGGAAAGGCGAGATCGGAGGCGAGCGGGTGCCGGGCTACCGCCAGGAACCGGACGTCGCGCCGGACTCGAACCGCGAGACGTTCGCCGCGCTCAAGCTGCACGTCGAGAACTGGCGCTGGGCGGACGTGCCCTTCTACCTGCGCACGGGCAAGCGCCTGCAGCAGCGCGCGAGCGAGATCTCCGTGCAGTTCCAGCGGGCGCCGCAGCGCCTCTTCCCGCGCGAAGCGCGCCTCAAGCCGAACGTTCTGCGCCTGCGCATCCAGCCGGACGAGGGCATCACGCTCTCGGTGGGGGCAAAGGTGCCGGGCATGAAGATCGAGCTGCGCGACGTCGAGATGGAGTTCGACTACGACTCCTTCGGCCAGCGGGGCACGGAAGCCTACGAGCGCCTGCTCCACGATGCCCTGATCGGCGACAGCACGCTCTTCACCCGCAAGGACGAGGTGGAGGCGGCCTGGCAGGTGGTCGACGCGATCGAGCGGGGCTGGCAGCAGGAGGAGTCCGGTCCGGAGATCTACCCCGCAGGCAGCTGGGGGCCGGAGTCCGCCGACGAACTCCTGCACCACGACGGCCGGCGCTGGCACCTGCGATGAGCATGCGCCTTGAGGTCTGCCCGACGGCGGAAGAGGCGCTCTCGCGCTGCGCCGCGGCGATCGCCAACGCGCTGCGCGGGGCCGCACAGCCGACGGTCTGCCTCGCCGGCGGCTCGACGCCCCGCGGCACCTACGCGATCCTCGCGTCCCAGTACAGGGCGTCCCTCGACTGGCAGTCGGTGGAGTACTGGTTCGGTGACGAGCGCTGCGTCGCTCCCACCCACCCCAAGAGCAACTACCGCATGGCGCTCGAGGCTCTGCTCGATCCGCTGGAGGTGCCAGGCCAGCAGGTGCACCGGATGCTCGGGGAACTCGGGCCGGAGGAGGGCGCGCGCCGCTACGCGGAGCGCCTGCACGAAAGGCTCGGCGCGAAGCCCTCCTTCACGGTGGCGTTGCTCGGCATGGGACCCGAAGGCCATACGGCTTCCCTCTTCCCTGGTAGCCCGGCCCTGACCGCGCAGGCGCTCGCGGCC
>JAJYTV010000198.1 GCA_021792885.1 Bacillota bacterium | reverse complement strand
CGGCAGGCCCGCCCGGCAGGCGGCGATCTCCGAGCGCTCGTCGATCACGGCCACCTGGTGGGCGCGAAAGCCATAGAGCCCGTCCGAGGCCGCGCGGGCAAGATCCCGCAGGAGCGTCGTCTTGCCACTGCCCGGCGT
Source organism: Bacillota bacterium (assembly GCA_021792885.1). Taxonomy (GTDB): domain Bacteria; phylum Bacillota; class Sulfobacillia; order JAJZYS01; family JAJYTV01; genus JAJYTV01. The sequence continues at coordinate 4,535 of JAJYTV010000198.1, read as the reverse complement.
GCCGACGAGCAGCGTCGGCAGGATCTCGTCGTGCTCCCGGAGCCACGTGGAGAGGTCCTGCGCCGCGCCCTCGACGCTGCGCGCCACGCGGTAGTTGAGTCCGGAGACGTCCCGCATGGCGAGCCGTCCCTCGCTCGCAGGCGCCCACCGCCCGGCAACGCCGACACGGTGGCCGCCAGGGATGGTGAGGAAGCCCTGCCCGATCTCGTCCTCCCAGGCGTAGAGGGAGTGCTGGGTCAGGTGTTCGAGGCACTCGCGCAGGTCCCGCGGGGTGACGTCCGGTCCGCCCGACCACTCGCTTCGGCCGATCCCCACGATCCGCGCCTGCCGCCCGGCGCGCAGCCGCAATTCCTTCGCCTGGACCCAGACGGCCGAAGGCGCGGCATCGAGGATGCCGGCGAGAGCGGCGGCGACGTAGGGGCGCAGCGCCATCCAGACTTCGTCGCCTTGCGCGTGGCGCTGCGCGAGCATGGGCATGCCACCACCTTCCGGACCTAGAGCTATGTGGCAAGCGCTGGGAATAGTCCAACCGGTCCGGGCAGGAGACGCCGGAGGAATCGACAAACACTCGGGTGGAACGATGCGCAGGGAGTGGACGCCTTGCTGAGCGAGCTGGAGATCGAAGAGCTTGCGCTGGAGCTCGTCGCCATGGGGTCGGTGAACGGCAGCCCGGGAGAGACCGCACTCGTCGAATCCCTGGCCGCGCACCTGCGCGCGCACCCGCTGGCCCGCAGCGGCGCGCTGCACGTCGAGCTCCTCCCCTCGCCCGACGATCCCCTCGGACGCCCGGTGCTCCTCGCCTGCCGCCCGGGCAGGCGCCGGCGCGCGGTGCTGCTGATGGGCCACATCGACACGGTGGGCACAGGCGACTACCTCGATCTCGAGCCCCTCGCGCTGCGACCGCGGGCACTGACGCAGGAGGTGGCGAAGGGTGCCCTCGGGGCCGCCATGGCGGAGCTCGCGCGCTCGGGCGACTGGCTCTTCGGGCGCGGCGTCCTCGACATGAAGTCGGGCGTCGCGGCGGCGCTCGCCGCCTTCCTCGACCTCGCCGAATCCTCGTTCGATGGGCATCTCCTCTTCGCGGCGACACCCGACGAGGAAGGCTCCTCCTTTGGCGTGCGGGCGCTCGACGCCGCTCTTGCGGAATGCTTCCAGGCGGAAGGAGTCGAATGCGGCGCCGTGCTGAACACCGACTACACGACGTCGCGCCCGGGGGACGGGGGCGCCTTCCATGCCTACGCCGGGAGCACCGGCAAGCTGCTGCCCGCCGTCTACGTGCAAGGCATCCCGAGCCACGCGGCGCAGCCGGAAGAAGGACTCGACCCGATCGCCGCGCTCGCGGCGATCGCCTCGGAGGTCGCCTACAGCGAGTCACTGACGGACGGGGAGGGCGATGACCGCTCGCCGCCGCCCGTGGCGCTCTTCCTGCGCGACCAAAAGCCCTTCTACGACGTGCAGACGGCCCGGGACGCGAGTGCCTACTTCAACCTCTTCCACCGCTACCGCACGCCGAGGGAGCAGCTCGCGCGCTTCATGGGGCAAGTGCGGCGCGGCGCACGCGCGTTCTCCGCGCGCACGGGCCCTCTTGCGCTGCCTCCCCTACGGGTGCTCTCCTTCGCCGATCTGCGCGCCGCCGCTTCGTCGGCGTCGCTGCCGGACACCGCGGTGCTCGACGCGCGCGAGACGTCGCGGCGGATCGTCGCCCACCTTGCCGCACAGGCGCTGCCGGAGGTGGCCCTCGCGGTCTGCTACTTCGCGGGCCCGCTCATCCCGCGCGTCGAGGCCCCGGCGTGGGCGCGGTCGGCCCTCGTGTCCGCGGTGGCGCAGGCGGGCGTCCCCTACCGCGTGTACCGGCACTACCCCTATATCTCGGACCTCTCCTACCTCGCCCCCTCTCCCGACTGGCAGGACGCTTCCTTCGCCGCGAACTTCCCGCCGACGCTCCTTCGGGACGCCGCCGCGCCGCCCAAGGTCCGCCTCGCTCCCCTGATGCTCGGGCCGCATGGCTCCGGCGCCCACCAGCGCACAGAGCGCGTCCTGCGCCCGCACGCCTTCTCGGTGCTGCCGCGCCTCCTCGCAGCAGCGGCGCGGGCACTGCTCGCAGCGGAGCTGTCGGCAGAGGAGGAATCGGAGTGACGCAGCTGACCGCGCGGGCACTCGGGCGGGAGAGCCTGCGCCGACAGCTCCTGCTCTCGCGCGCCCCCCTCTCCCCGCTTCAGGCGGTCCACGCGCTCGCCGGCCTCAACGCCCAGCACCCGCTCTCCCCTTACGTCTCGCTCTGGAGCCGGATCGCGCCGTTCTCCGCGGAAGAACTCGAGGCACGGATCACGGCGGGGGATCTGCTGAAGGCAACCCTTTTGCGCGGCACGCTGCACCTCGAGGCGGCCGAGGACTACCCGGCCGTCTGGCGGGCGCTTGGGCCAGCCCGCCGCCGCGCCTTCGCGGGCTTCTTCCCCAAGGAGGCGCGGGAGATCGACGAGGAGCGCCTCGTCGTCGCGGTGAAGGCACTCCTGCGCTCCTCCCCCGTGCCCTACCGCGATCTCGAGGTGCAGCTTTCGCCCGCCTTCCCCGGCCATCGCCGCGAGAGCCTCTCCTTTGCGGCGAAGAGCCTCGCCCCGATCGCCCAGTTGCCGCCGTCGGGGCTGCGCTCCCACGCGGGGCCGCCGACCTACGGCTGGATCGGCGCCGGGGGCGGCGCCGATCCTACGGAGGAGCTCGCGCTCCTCCTGCGCCGCTACCTCGCGGCCTTCGGACCCGCGACGGCGCAGGACTTTAGGCAGTGGTCCGGTCTGCCCGCCCTCGCCGCGCGCCAGGCGATCGCCGCCGTCAAAGATCTCGCACGCCTCGAGGGCGAGGCCGGGGAGGTCCTTCTGGACCTGCAGGGCCTCCCCCGCCCAGACGAAGACCTTCCCGCGCCGCCTCGGCTCCTTCCGCGCTGGGACAACCTCCTGCTCGCCTACAAGGACCGCTCCCGCGTGCTCGTGGCGGAGGATCGTGCGCGCGTCGTCCAACGCGACGGCCGCGTGCTCGCGACCTTCCTCGTCGACGGGCAGGTGTCGGGCCTTTGGAGCACCCAGGTGAACGCGCGCGAGGCCCTGCTCTCCCTGCAGGCGCTGCGTCCGCTCCCCGCCGCGGACCGCGAGCGTCTTGAGGAGGAGGCACTGCGGCTCGTCCGCTGGCTCGAACCGGACGCTCCGGCGCATGGCGTGCGCTTCGCGCAGGCGGACTGAGAGGAGTGGAACTGCCGCCTGGGCTGTAACGAATCGGCCTCCTTCCGCGACTACCCGTACGGAGGGATGCAGATGAGGGGCCTCGAGCGGCCAAAGGCCGCAAGCAGCTTGCGCCCTGCGTGCGCGCCGCGATGACGCGCGAAGGGGCGGCGCAGGCTATAGGGCGCCTGTATGCGCAGCATGCCGACGAGATCTACCGCTTCGCGCGCTTCACGGTCGGGAGAGAGGGCGCGGCGGAGGACATCGTACAGGAGGTCTTCCTGCGCGCGCTCCGGAGCTGGGAGCGGTTCGCGGGGCGCGCCTCCGAGCGGACCTGGCTCTTCGCGATCGCGCGGCACGTCGTCGCGGACCACCTGCGCCTCCTGAAGCGGCAGCGGCCCGGGGCGGAGATCGATCCCGGGATCGCAGGCGCAGCGCACAGGGACGAGACCCTGCGCCTCGACCTCGAAGCGAGCTTGCGCCTCTTACCGCTCGCCCAGCGCGAGGTCTTCATCCTGCGCATCGTCGAGGACCGTTCCGCGCGGGAGGCGGCGGTGCTGCTGGGACGCTCCGAAGCGTCGGTGCGGGTCGCGCTGCACCGCGCGCTCGTGCGCCTGCGCGCCGCGCTCCGGCGCGAGGATGCCCCCAGCGAAAGGGAGGGTGGAAGCCTGTGAACGAGCGGGAATGGCAGGATCTTTATCGCCCTCTGTCGCGGACCCGAATGCCCGAGGAGGCGAGAGAGCGAATCGGGCGCGCACTGCAAGGCGCCGCTCCCCAGGGAAGCCCAACCCCGCGCAGGACCCGGCGCGGCGGCTGGTGGGCCGCGGCGGGCGTCCTCGCGGCCGCGCTGCTCCTCATCGGCACCCTTGGCCACGGACTCGGCACAAGGCAACCTGCGCGGCGTCAGCCGCATCCGACGCCGGCGCGGACCGTCTCGATCGCGAAGATCCCGCTCCAGAGCATCGACATGCTGACGGCGAGGGCGGGCTGGGCCGTGTCGCAGACGGGCAGGGTGCTGCGCACCACCGACGGCGGAGCGGGCTTTGCGGACGTGACGCCGCCCGGGATGCCGCAAGGCACGCCCGGCAGCGTCGAGATCAGCCTTACGGCCACTGGAACCGAGCATGCCTGGGTCGCTGTCGCGCAGAACGGGTCGCCGAACCTGCCGCCCGTCCGCGTCTACTACACCACCAACGGCGGCAGCAACTGGCGACGCGCGGCGCTCCAGGAGAGCGGAATGCCGCAGATCGGCTTTCTCAGCGACCGCACGGGCTTCCTCCTGCTGCACGAAGGCGCAGCGGCGGGCAGCGAAGGCGTCAGATCGGA
>JAJYTV010000197.1 GCA_021792885.1 Bacillota bacterium | reverse complement strand
CGCGCAGCGCGCGAGCGTCTCCGCCTACCGACAGATCTGGGGCATCGCCGGCACAGTGCTCGGCATGGTGGGCATGGCGCTGCTGACCGGTTCGATGGGCTGGGCAGGCGCGGCGCTGCTCTTCGGCATCCTCACCCTCGCATCGCTCTGGCTCTCGCTCGTCGGCGTGAAGGAAGACCCCCACGCGTCCGAGCAGGCGGCGCTGCCGCTGCGCGAAGCGCTTTCCTACACCTTCCGAAACCGCGCCTTCGTGACATACGTCCTCGGGGCGTTCTTCGTCCAGTTCACCTTCACCGCGGTCAGCGGGCTGATCCCGTTCTACAGCCAGTTCGTGCTGGGCGGGGCGAACCCCGCGCTCTTCTTCGGCGCCGCGCTCCTGCTGGCGGTGCCAGGACTCTTCCTCTGGCGCAGAGTCGCCGTCCGCTCGGGCGTGCGCACCGCCGCGATCGCGTCGGCCGTCTGCTACGCCCTCTCCTTCATCCCCTTCTTCTTCATCGGCTCCGGGCTCCTCGCCCTGCTGTTCGGCCTGCTCGTCGGGATCGGGCTCTCCGGCCAGATGCTGCTCCTCGACGTGATGATCGCGGACATCACCGACGAGGACGAGGTGCGCTCCGGGCGGCGCCGCGAGGGCATGTACTACGGCGTGAACGGCTTCGTCGTGCGCCTCGTCGGCTTCCTCCAGTCCCTCGTGCTGCTCGGACTCGCGGCCGCAGGCTACCGCGCGGGCGCCGCGCACCAGGCGTCGTCCGCCGTGCTCGCCCTGCGCCTCTTCGTCGGCGGCCTGCCGATCGTCTCGATCGCCATCGCGCTCCTGTTCTGGCGCCTCTACCCGCTGCACGGAGAGCGCCTGCGGCAGGTGAAGCAGGAGATCGCGGCGCTGCACGCCGGCGACTAGCGTTCTGCCGTTCCGCGCGCCGTGGCGGGGAACGCCGCGACGCCTCGGAGGCCGTCCGCACGCCGCAGCGCCGCCGCCCGAGGCGCCGGCGCATATGCTATGTCAACTGATCCCGAGGGGGCCGGTTCCGATGTCCCTAAAAGACCTCGTGACAGGCGACGCCGCGCTGCGCGGCGTCGAGCGCGCGACGCTCGGCCAGCTGCTCGCCTACACGGAGGGACGCCCGATCCAGCGCGTCGTGCCGATCATCTACGGCATCGCGAGCGAGCTCGACATCGATCCCGCCTTCGCCGTCGCAGAAGCGATCCTGGAGTCCGGCTGGGGCACGTCGAACTTCGCCTGCACCCGCCACAACTGGTACGGCTACCAGGCGTACTACGAGGACTCCACGCAGGCCAGACACTTCGCGACCGACGAGGAGGGCATCCGCGCAGCGCTCCAAGCGATGGCGGAGAACTACTTCGCGCCCGGCGGAACCTACTTCGCGGACGGTGCGGGCGCGACCCTCAAGGGCTGGGCGCGCCACTGGATCGACGGCGGCCCGGAAAACTGGCAGCGCGGCGTGCGTACGCTCGCGCGCATCATGCGGGAGATCGCGAACGCCCCTGACAGCGAATAGGCAACTCCTCGGCGCCGCTGCACCCACGTGTGCTCCACGTGGCGGCAGCTCCTGATCTTCCTCGCGTAGCGGCGGTCCAATGTCGTGTCGTGTTCCTCCATGCCCCTCCGGACCGGCCGGCTGGAGAACTCTGCGCCGGCTTCCCTAGGTCGCCCTCTCCTCCCCCTGCGCGATGCCCAGGCTCTCGCGCGCGAAGAACGAGAGCCCCTCGGCGTAGCCCTGGTCGTGGCGGAAGTCCTTCCCGAGGACGAGGCGCCCCATCGCCGCCCCGTCCTGGGCCCCCACGAGGAAGCGGGCGATCGCCGGCAGGGGCAGCTGCGGCTCGAACTCGCCGCGGCGCACCCCCGCCTCGAGCACCGCCGTGAGCGCCGCGGTGAACTTCGCGAGCCGCTCCCCTACGCGCGCGCGGTAGGCGGGGTTCTCCCGCTCCTCCAGGTTGTACTCGAGCAGCGCCGTGATGAAGCGCATCGCCTCCTCGTCCGGCACGTCGTCCTGCGACGTCCAGGCGAGCACGAAGGGCGTCACCGGCTCCTCCCCGCGCGCGAGCGTTTCAAGGCGGGTGAGCGACTCCTCGTCCCTGCGCGCGCAGACCGCGCGGAAGAGCTCCTCCTTGTTCGAAAAGTAGTCGTAGAGCCCGCCGCGGCTGACGCCCGACTCGTCCATCACGTCCTGCAGGCGCGCCCGGCGGTAGCCGAGACGCAGGAAGACCCGCTCGGCGCATAGGAGGAGATGCGCGCGGCGCGCCTCCTTATGCGCCGTCGACACCTTCGGCAACTGCCTCCCCCTCCCGCCCATAACGTAACACGAGCGCCCCTGCCCCGACCGCGAGGAGCAGTGCCGCGGCGACGAGGAATTCGCGCACGGCGCCCATCCCCTCCGAGAGCACGCCACCAAGCAGGGGGCCTGCGACCACGGCGACGCCTGCGGCGCTGCGCACGCTGCCCATCACGCGGCCGGTCCACTCGGGCGGTACCTGCCGCCGCAGGGCGCCCTGCAGCGGGATGAACGCGAACGCGGCGCCGACGCCGAAGAGCAGGAAGGCCCACGGCACGACGAGGGGCAGCCCCGCCGCCACCGCGAGCGCGGCGATGGCGATGCCCGCCCCCATCGAGAGCGCCCCGAGCGGCGCTGCGCGCAGGCCCCGGCGGCGCTGCAAAAAGAGTGTGGCAGCGCCCGCCATGCCGCCGCCCGAGGCGGTCATCGAGAGACCGAGGATCGCCGCCGCGCTCGCCTGCCCGCGCAGGAGGACGATCATCTGGGAGTCGACCAGGTTCACCGCGAACAGGATCAGGACGTAGAGCCCGACGAGGCCGCGCAGAAGAGGGCTCTTCGCGATGCGACGGAGCCCTTCGGCGGCCGACTGCAGGAAGGGTTGCGCATCCTGCGGGCGCTGCGCCTGCCCTCCCTCCACGTCCACGCGCCCTGCGCGCAGGAAGAGCGTCAAGACCGCCGCAAGCGCGAAGCTCGCGGCGTCAACGTAGAAGGGCGCGAGGGCGCCCAGGAGCGCGACGAGCAGGCCTCCCAGGGCAGGGCCGAGGATCTTCGTGCCCTGCGCGACCGCCGTGCGCACCGCGACCGCCTGATCCATCTCGGCGTCCGGGACGGCGTCCTTCAGCATGCCGGACTCCGCCGGAGAGAAGAGCGTCTCCGCCGCGCCCAGCGCCGCGAGCAGCGCGTCGATCTGCCAGAGCGCCCCCGCGGCCGTCAGGGCGAGCAGGAGGAGCGCGCACAAGACGTTCGAGAGCAGCATCAGCGACCTGCGCGGCGCCCGGTCGGCGAGCGCGCCGGCGACGGGCCCGAGGAGCATCGCCGGCAGCAGGTTGCAGACGAGCGCGAAGCCCACCGCCAGCGGCGAGCCGTGCCAGCGCAGCCCGATCAGGACGAAGAGCGCGAGCGAGAAAAGCCAGTCTCCCACGTTCGAGCAGAACTGGGCCGCCGTGAGCAGCAGGAACTGGCGGTTGCCGGCGAGACCCCGAAGGCGCGCCAACGCATCACCCCACAAAACGACACCCATGTCGCTATCCATAATAGCGACATGGGTGTCGTTTTTCCAGGAGGCCGTCTTCCCGTACGGCTGCGTCCGTGACAAGGCAGGAAGGCCGCCGGACATGGACGAAGCGCTAGCGGCAGTGTCCGCTTCCTTCATGCGGCGCACGAGGAGGAATGGGCGCTGGCCTGGCCCAAGAGCATCCTGCTCGATCTCGACGACACGATCCTCGCCTTCGACGCCGTGGCGGAGGAGAGCTGGCGCAGCGTCCTTGAGGACTGCGCACAGGATCTGCGCGGGCGCGGCGTCGAGCAGGCGCTCTCCGCCGTGCAGGCGTCGGCGCAGCGCTTCTGGCGCGACCCCGAACGGCACCGCCAAGGAAGGCTCGACCTCGAGGGCGCCCGGCGCATCATCGTACGCGACGCCCTTCGCATGCTCCAGATTTGCGACGAGCCGCTGATCGAGCGGATCGCGCGGGACTACGACGCGGTCCGCACTGCGGCCATCCACCCGATCCCCGGCGCGCTTGAGGCGATCGCCGCCATGCACGCGGCCGGCGTCCGGCTCGCACTCGTCACGAACGGCGCGGCAGCCTCCCAGCGCGCGAAGATCGAGCGCTTCGACCTCGCCGCCTCGTTCGACTGCATCCTCATCGAAGAGGAGTGCGGCTTCGGCAAGCCAGACGAGCGCATCTACCGCCTCGCGCTCGGGGAGCTGGGATGCGCCGCCGAGCAGGCCTGGATGGTGGGAGACAACTTCGAGTGGGAGGTCGCGGCGCCCCAGCGCCTCGGTTTGCGCAGCGTCTGGGTGAATCCCGGGAACCGGCCGCCGCCGCAAGGCGGTCCCGTCCCCTTCCGCACGATCGACTCCCTATCGGATCTCCTACCCGACGGCTAGACGGGCATCGGCGCCGTCACCACGATGCGCGATCCCTCCTGCGGTCGACTCTGCACCGTGACCTGCCCGCCCGCGCGGCGGGCGCGCTCCTCGAGGTGGCTGCGCCCGTGGTGGCCGGGCGGCGAGGGCGCCTTGGGGTCGAAGCCGACCCCGTCGTCCTCGATCACGAGCTGGAACTCGTCCCCGACGCGCCGCCAGGTGACGTCGACCCGGCTCGCCTTCGCGTGGCGCGCGACGTTGGAGAGCGCCTCCTGGGCGAAGCGGGCGAGCTGCTCCACCGTG
>JAJYTV010000196.1 GCA_021792885.1 Bacillota bacterium | reverse complement strand
TGACTGTGGGGGTGGTCGTCGCCGCCGTCTACTTGCTGCGCGGCCATGCCGTGCTGCACCCGGCCGTCCTGCCATCCGCTAGCTTCCTGCATCTCGGCGGCATCGGGCTCGGCATGATCCTCGTCTGGTTCGCGATGAACCTCCTGAACACCGTGACTGTCCAAGCAGAATTCCAGGCGATGGCCGCGGTCAAGGACCCCGTGGTGGGCCGCCGCGCCGTCTATCTGTCGTCGCTCGTGTTGATCGCCTTCGCCGTCGTGCCGGTGCTGCTCGGCATCGCGACGCGTGAGGCGTTCCCGCACGCGTCGAACGGCCTCGTTGCATTCGCACAACTGATCGCGCGCGACGCGCCACACTGGGCCGTGCTGGTCATCATCGTAGGATTCTGGGCCTCTGCCCTGACCTGGTGCAGTCCCTTGCTCTTCTCCGGCGCCAGCAGCTTCGGCCTGGACCTCTGGAACCGTGCCTCGCTGCCGCACACGGCACCGGCCGTGCGACGTTGGATCAAGTGGTCCGTCCTGCTGCAAGGCGCGCTGCTCGTCGTCTACGCGCTGGCGCGGCCCAACGACCTGAGCTGGTGGCAGGTCTTCGGCATGACCATCCGGAACGCAGTGGTCGTCGCACCGACGATCGTCTTCCTGGTCTGGCCCGTCGTGCGCGCCCGCACGGTCGTCGCCTCGATGCTCACGGGTCTGCTCGCAGGCCTCGTCTGGAACGCCGTGACCGGCTTCTCGCCGAGCGTCTTCCTGTTCGGCATCAACCCCATGTGGGCCGGGACGGGAGCCTCGCTGCTCGTCATGATCCTCGGCACCGTGCTCTACCCAGGGGGGCGGCTACGAATCAGCCGGAGCGTCTGGCGGGTGCAGGCGGGCGCCGCGCTCGTGCTGCTCGGCACAGTGGCGCTACCACTCGGAGCGGCAGAGCCGACTCTGGTGGCCGCCGGGCTGCGCGGACCGGTGATGTTCTTCGGAGTCACCGCGTGGTTCTTCGGCTTGGTTGCGGCGGTCGAGGAGGCGCGGACAGAGCCCGCCATCAAACCCGCGGCGGAAACTCCGGCACAGGCGGACTGACACCGCGCGCAGAATTCGTCGGGCCAAGATGCCGAAGGATGCTCTGGCCCAAGACCCATGCCCCCGATCGTCAAGGAGGTAGAAGCGTGCAAGTACGCGCCCAGCATCGCGGGGACGGCACCTATGAGGTATGCGGCTCGGTCTCTGGCACCTCGATCATCGTCGACACCAACCAGCGCAGTCCAGAAGGCCCCGCCGCACAAGGCCCCCGCCCCATGGAGCTCGTTCTGTTCGGTGCGGCGACCTGTCCTGCGGTTGACCTCGTGCAAATCCTCGAGAAGATGCGCCACCCGGCCGACGACCTGATCGTCGAGGTGGAGGGAGTGCGTGCTGCGGAGGACCCGCACCGCTTCACCGAGATCGCTCTGCACTTTCGCATCATCGGCCAGGGCATTCCGCTGGAGGCCGCGCAGCGTGCAGTGCAGCTCTCGGTCGAGAAGTACTGCTCCGTGCTCGCCAGCATGAACGCCGAGATCCGCTGGACGGTAACGGTGCCGCCGGCCAAGGTACCCGACGGAGAGGACTGAGCCGCATGGAGATCTACGACGACGTGACGCAACTCATCGGCCGCACCCCACTCGTCCGCCTGCACCGCGTGGTAGGTGCAGGCATGGCCGAGATCTGCCTCAAGCTCGAGTCCTTTAACCCCGGCGGCAGCGTCAAGGACCGCCCGGCCCTTTCGATGCTCGACGACGCACAGGCGCGTGGCCTACTGCAGCCGGGCGGTCTGATCATCGAGCCGACCAGCGGCAATACCGGCATCGGCCTCGCGATGGTAGCGGCCGCGCGCGGCTACCGCGCGATCATCGTGCTGCCGGAAAACGCTTCGCGTGAGCGCATCGCGCTGATGCGCGGCTTCGGCGCGGAAGTGGTGCTCTCCCCCGCCGCGCAGGGTATGCGCGGCGGGGTGGAACTCGCAGAACAGCTACTCCGGGAGCATCCGGGCGCCTTCATGCCGAACCAATTCGGCAACCCTGCGAACCCGCAGGCCCACCGCCAGGGCACGGCCCAGGAGATCCTGCAGCAGACGGACGGCCAGCTCGACGCCTTCGTCGCAACCGCAGGCACCGGCGGGACGATCACCGGCACCGGGCAGGCGCTGAAGGTTCTACTACCTAGGCTGCGTGTCTTCGTCGTGGAGCCGGCCACATCGCCCGTGCTGTCGGGCGGAGCACCGGGCCAGCACCGCATCCCCGGCATGGGGCCGGGGTTCATCCCCGAGGTGCTGGACCGCACGATCTATGAGCGCATCCTACAGGTGACAGACGAGAATGCGCTGCACATGGCCCGCCGACTGATGGCGGAGGAGGGGCTGCTGGTCGGACCGTCGTCCGGGGCTTCGGTCTGCGCCGCTCTCGAGGTCGCGGCGGAACTCGGCCCCGGAAAGCGCGTCGTCGCGATCGCGCCCGACACCGGCGAGCGCTACGTCAGCACGGAACTGTTCGCAGAAGACTAGACTCTGGGCCCGTACGCGCAGGACCGCATTCACGGGTGGCCAGACGATCCGGCCGTCCCTGTACTTTTCGGCTTGCGGCGTCAGCGTCATAATGATTCAGCCTGCGCCTTCAACCCTAGTGACGGGAGAGCGCCCATGAATCCCTTCGATCACAGTCTCTTCTTCTGGGTCAACGGAGCGGCCGGCCGAAACAGCCTGCTCGACTTTATCGGTGTGCTGTTCGGCCAGTATGGCATTTACTTCTTCGCCGCCCTCATGCTGGTCCTCTGGTTCGTCCTGCCTCGGCGCGCAGCAGACGAGCGTCGACACCTCGTCTACGGGACCGCAGCGGCGGTGGTGGGGCTTCTAATCAACTACGTGATCTCGCGCCTCGTGTACCGGCCGCGTCCCTTCGTGCTCTATCCACATCAGGTGCATCTCCTCGTCCAGCACGCTCCCGACTCCTCATTCCCCTCGGACCATGCGACAGCGGTGTTCGCGGTGGCGACCGCGCTTGTGGGCAGTTCGAAGTGGCTGAGTCGGACATTCTGGATTGTCGCCATACTGATCGCCATCGCACGCGTGTTCATCGGTGTACACTGGCCGACGGACGTGCTTGCGGGACTCGTGATTGGCTCGACCGCCTCCCTGGTTGTCCGCCGGTTGCACACGCGTTTGGACCCCATGATCGACTGGTTTCTCAGACTCTTTCGTCTGTCGACCAACGCGGAGCGTATGCCAGATCGGTGATTGGCTTTGATTCGGCCACCTCACAGGGGCGAATGACAAGCTGGATATGAGAAGGCAGTCCACATGGCCGAGGTTCTTAGCCCGCGCTACGCGCCACGGTACACACCCGCTTCGGATACGCTAGCCGGAGCGAATCATCTTCTGACCTCTGCCGCACGCTAGCGGGGACGGCAAGGGGGTGGCGTTCGTCGACCTGCGGTTCATCACACGCCAAGGCAAGCGTATCAAGCGGCTCGCGGCCCGCATGGAATCCCGCCCGGAACTCAATGCGCTGAAATCGGTGTTTTCCCCGGACGAACTCAGAGAGATATTGATCGCCCGTCCAGATGGCAGCACCGTGACATGCCTGCACCTCAGGGCACCCGTGGACCAACAGAGATTACAGACGGAGGTCGTGGGAGCGCTGTCGGGCTCAAACCAACCCATCGCCTCCACATTACCGCAGGCTCTGCCGGTAACCTCGCTTACGGCCGGGGAGAAATACATTCTACGCGGCCATGCGCTACTGTTTGCGGGCACAGAGGTTTGGAGCATTCAACTTGCCAGTTCATCGATGCGATCCATCGAGCAGCCCAGCACCGAGCGCGCGATCTTCGGCGCGAAGGACTCCCTGGTCGAGGATCTCGACCAGAACATCGCGCTCCTCCGAAGCCACCTGCGGGATCCGAGCCTGGAAGTGGAGCGTTTCAGCGTCGGCACCCGCGCCGAGACCGACATCGCCATAGTGTCGCTGGCTGGCGCGGTCGACGCCAAGATGCTGGACGACGTCGTAGTACGACTGCGGAGATACGCACCGGAGAGGCTCGGGTTTGTCAGCGCCCTCCTGAGGCCGCTATTCGGGGTGGCCTGGAGCCCTTTTCTGCGGGCGGACTTCAGCGAGCGGCCGGACCGCATCGCCGACCAGATCTACCGCGGACGCATCGTGGTGCTCGCCGATGCTTCGCCCTTTGCCCTTATCGTGCCGCAGACCCTCGACGACCTTTTCAAGGACGAGGAGTCCGAAATGCAGTCCGTCATCACCCAGTACTTCATACGTGGGCTGCGACTGGTCGCGTTCTTCATCAGTGTGTTCTTGCCAGGTTTCTACGTCGCTGTTCTCACGGTGAACACGACGATCGTGCCCGGGCTCCTCGCTATCGCGGTCGCAGCGAACAGGCAGCCGATCGCCTTCCCCATCTTTACGGAGACGCTCATGCTGCTTCTGACGATCGACATCATGGCGGAAGCGACGGCGAGTATGAAGGGGGTGCTCGGACCCGCGATCTCCATCGTGGGAAGTCTGATCATCGGCCAGGCCACCGTACGCGCCAACCTGTCGAGCAACCTCGCGGTGATCCTGATCGCGGTCACCGCACTCTCGACCTACATCACGCCGCGCTATTTCATCACCTACGCGTACCGCATCTGGAAGTACCCGATCCTATTCCTATCTGGACTCC
>JAJYTV010000195.1 GCA_021792885.1 Bacillota bacterium | reverse complement strand
CCCGACACGCTGGAACCTGCGTCCACCGCTCAGGTCGCGCTGGAGGCGCTTCTCGCGCTCTCGCTAAAGCTCGGTCGCTCTCCTCGCCCATCGCAAGTGCTCGACGGCGCCCTCGAGGTGCTCTGCAGCCACTTCTCCATCAGCACCGGCTGGATCACCCTCGGCGCGCCTGGAGAGGCACAGCGCTTGGCCGCCTACCGCGGCCTGCCGCCTGCACTCTCCGCGAACGACTGCTCGGCCCTCCGCTGGACGCCCTGCCGCTGCCAGCAGAAGCTCGCGCAAGGCGCCCTGCAGGACGCCCCGGCCCTGATCCCGTGCGACCGCCTGGAACTCGCGAGCGGGGACACCGCAGACCTGCGCCAACATGCGACCGCTCTCCTGCGGGCGGGGGACGACGTGCTCGGCATGATCCACCTGGCCCTTCCCGCGACGCGCCAGCTGACGCACGAGCAGAGCGTCGTGCTGCAGGCCGCGGGCCACTCGATCGGCCTCGCGCTGCAGCGCGTGCAAGAGCCCATGTCCGAGATCTCCGAGCAAGGCGCCATGCTTGCCCTGACCTCGGCCCTGCTCGGCCTCCTCGATGTCGACGCGATCGCCGCCGAGACCGCCCACGTGATCGCCGAAACCTTTGACCTGTCTCTCATCGGGGTGTTCGTCTTCGAGCCCGTATCCCGAGAACTCGTGCTGCGTGCAGGTGACGGCTGGCCGGACGGGCCAAGCGGCGTGCGCGTGCCGCTGGAGAGCCGCGCGAACGCGCTCGCGAACGCGGCGCGGGAGCGCAAGGCCACCCTCTGGCCGGCGAACGGCACCCTGCCGGACATCCTGCAGCTGGCCGGCGTGCGCGCTGCCGCCGCCGCGCCGATGGCGGTCGGGGACAAGCTGATGGGCCTTCTGCTCGTCGGAGCCTCCGAGGGGCAGCGCCTCTCACCCGCCGCCGTGCAGTTCCTCGTCCAGGCCGCCGAGCAGGCGGCGCTGGCCTTCGACCGCACTGAGCTCCTGAGCGCGACGCGCCGCCAGGTGCGCGACCTCGCGTCACTGCATGAGCGCGCAGCGGAGCAGACGCGTCAGCTGAGCGAGACGTACGGCGCGACGCTCGCCGTCCTCGGCGATGCGCTCGAACTGCGCGACGAGGACACGATGGGCCACACCGAGCGCGTCGTCAGCCTAGCCGTCTCGCTCGGGCGCCAGCTGGGCCTGCCCGATGAGGACCTGATGCACCTCGAATGGGGTGCCTACGTCCACGACCTCGGCAAGATCGGCGTGCCGGACGCGATCCTGCGCAAGCCGGGCCCGCTCTCCCCGGAGGAGTGGAGTCTGATGAAGCGCCACCCAGAGCAGGGCTACACGCTGCTCCAGCGCCTCTTCTTCCTCTCGCGTTCCCTGGATGTCGTGCGCTTCCACCACGAGCGGTTCGACGGCAAGGGCTACCCCCTCGGCCTGGAGGCCGATCAGATCCCGCTGCTCGCGCGCATATTCGCCGTGGCCGACGCCTACGACGCCATGACGAACGACCGGCCGTACCGCAGGGCGATGACCGGCGACGAGGCCCTCACCGAGATGCGGCGCAACCGGGGCACCCAGTTCGACCCGTCGGTCGTCGACGCGCTCGAACACCTGACGCCGGAGGAGCGCTCGCCCATCCGGAGCGTACCGCAGGGCGTCAGCGACGGCGTGGAAGCTGGCGCTGCGCCTGCGGTGGACGGCGACACCCTTCTCCAGTTCGCGCGCGTCGCCGGCACGGTGCTGCGCTCGAGCGACCTCGCGACGGCGCTCGACGCGGTGGTTGCCGAGATCCAGCGCCGATTCGGCTACCCTTCGTGCGCCATCCTGCTCACCGAGCCGAGCGCAGGCCAGATGCAGCTCGCCGCCCAGCGCGGTGTCGCAGTACAGCAGGGCAGCCTGGTCGCCGCCGACCAGGGGCTCGTCGTCGGGCGCGTGCTCGAGTCCGCCGCGCCGTACTACGCCCCGGACCTCGAGCGGAGCGCCACCCCGCTGCACCGCCACGTGCGCTCCGAGCTGGCCCTGCCTCTCTCGCTGGACGGCACCGTGCTCGGCGTGCTGGACGTCGGCAGCCCGGAGCCCGATGCGTTCCCCGACGGGGTGCGCAGCGTGCTCGAGGCGTTCGCCATGCTCGTCTCGTTCACCGTCGAGCGCGCGCGCCACGAAGCCGACATGCAGCGCCTCGCGCTCACGGACCCGGTCACGGGCCTCAGCAACCAGCGCGCGCTGCTCGACGCGGCCGAGCGGGAACTCGCCCGCGCGTCGCGCCACGGCCAGTCGGTCTCGCTCCTCGCGCTGCAGCTCGACCAGTTCTCCGAACTGCACCGGCACAGCCGCGAACGCTCCACGGAGGCCCTGCGCACCGTGGCCCGCCTGCTGCACCAGGCCTCGCGCAAGGAGGACGTCGCCGGGCGCCGCGAGGGCGGCGAATACCTGCTCGTGCTCCCCGAGACGGCGAAGGTCGGCGCGCTGCTCGTCGCCGAGCGCGTGCGCGCCGACCTCGCCCGCCTGCCCCACCAGGGCAGACCGCTCAGCGTCTCGATCGGGGTCGCCTCGCTGCCGGATGACGGAACGGACCTCGAAACCCTGCTGGAGGCGGCGGACCAGGCCATGTACCGCGCCGTGCACCGCGGGGGCAACGAAGTGGTCGCCGCGATCCGGCGCGCTCCCGGCTCGAACTAGGCTCCGTGCGTCGGGCGGGCATAGCGCCCCCAGTGGCCGCCCCCGCCAGGGCGCGACGGCATCGCCCCCCGCCGCATCGAGAGGATCGCCTCCGCGCGCGCGTCGCCCAGCGACGCGCGCAGTTCGTCTTCGCTGGCCGCGTGCAGGGCCTCATGCTCGCTGCCGAGGCGCGTCGCGATCGCCCGGCGGGCGGCGGGACCGAACCCCGGCAGCAGCCCGAGCGGCAGCTGGTAGCGGTAGGCCGGGTACCCGCGCTGCCTTTCCGGCGGCGCCATGGAGAGGGCGCGGTCGAGGACGCCGGGTACGACGCGGTGGTGTGGATCCGCTGGGCAGGAGAGCACCGGGGCGGGCGCCTCGACGGTGCGCGCGCAGGCGAGGCAGTAGGTGCGGTGGTACTTGCCGAACGCGGGATGCATGCCGAAGATCGTCTCCGCCTTGCCCCCACAGAGACGCACGAGCAGCGAGAAGCCCGGCCGCTCCCCCTGGAGTTCGTTCATCTCGCGGCCGATCGTGTCCGGGCCGTGCGCGTCCGATCCTCCCAAGAGGCCGCAGTCTCCGACGGCGCCCACCTGGCGCGCGATCTCCACGTCGGCCGAGAGCCCGAGCTCAAGGCCCAGGAGACTACGCTCGGGCAGCGCGTCCTCGAGCGTCAGCCCGACGCCGAACAGGCCGCGGTGCGGGGTGAACGCGTGCGCCACGGCAAGGGCGCCGCCCGCGGACTCGACGGCGCGCAGAAACTCCTGCGGCGCCATGTGGACGCGCTGGGTCGAGAGGTTCGGATTCTTCACGCCCTCGCGGTAGATCCGATGGAGTTCCCGGGCGCCGTCGAGACCGGGAGCGTAGGCGAGCAGGTGGAACGGGCCTGCCCCAGGCAGCCGGAACTCGGCCTCGAGGGCGGGCACCAGCACGGCGCCCTCGGCGCCGCGCAGGCCGCCGTCCTCCGCTTCCGCGAGCAGGCCCGTGGCAAGCGCCCTCTCGAGTTCTCCGAGGCCGCGCGTGGTGCCGAGGTCGACCACGGCGCAGACGTCGACGCCGCGCAAGGGAAGGCGCCCCAGGATCCGGGACAGCGTGAGCGTCCTGCCGGCCCCGATCTTGATCGGGGCGCCGTCCTCGGTTGCACCGAGGTGTACGTGGGAATCGACGAGGTAGCGCTTCACGGCAGGAGCAGGAGGCCGAGCGCCGTCTTCGCGTCCCCCATCTCACCGCGCCGCGCCAGTTCCTGCGCCTCGCGCAGCGGCATGCGCACGACCTCGATGTCCTCGTCCTCGTCGCCCGGCAGGCGTGACGGGACGAGGTCCTCGGCGAGGAAGAAATGGTAGACCTCGGACGAGTATCCCGGCGCAGCGTAGGCCCGCAGCAGGAGCCGCAGCCTCTGCGGCAGGTAGCCGCATTCCTCCTGCAGCTCCCTGCGCGCGGTCTCCTCTACCCGCTCGCCGGGCTCCAGCGTGCCGGCCGGCAGTTCCAGGAGTTCCTCGCCCGTCGGGTGGCGGTACTGGCGCACGAGCAGCACCTCCTCGCCGAGCAGCGGAAGGAGCACGACCGCGCCCGGGTGCTGCACCCAGGCGCGCCGGTAGGTCTTCCCCGCGTCGGAGATGTCATCTAGCTGAACGCGGAACGGTCCTTCGTAGAGCGTCTGCCGCGAAGCGACCCGCGGCCTCTCTGAACCCATGCAAGTCCCCTCCTGGCGAATGTCGGCCGATGAGAAGGGGCGCACCGCCATTCCGCCTAAAGCGGGGCGGTGCGCCCTCCAACGAGCAGCGCCGGCGCGCGGGGGTGAAATCCACGATCGGGTAGCCCATGCCCTCTCTAGGTCCGTGGTAGGTGACCCGCCCGCCCCGGTTCGTCTCGTAGACCTCGACACCGAGCGATGCGAGGCGTTCGGGGGAAGCGAGCACCTCCTCGGCCGTCCCCTTGCGCCCGATCGTGTAGACCGAGGGGTGCTCGAGGATCAGGAGGTGGTCGGGGATCTCTCCCGAGGCGCGCGCCGCGTGCAGCCGCCGCTGCAACTCCAGG
>JAJYTV010000194.1 GCA_021792885.1 Bacillota bacterium | reverse complement strand
GCGCTCGAGACCCTGCGCCTGCACCTCGAACACGTCGGTGGAGGCGGCGATCGTACCGATCAGGCCGCTCTTGAGGTAGCGCTCATAGACGGGCCCTTCGCCCGCCAGCGCCTGCACGAGGTTCGGTGACGGCGTGGCGATCAGGGTGACGCCACGCCGGCGCGCGAGGTCGCCCGCCAGGCGGTAGTACAGTCCAGGGCTGCGCTGCTCCTGCTGCGGCGTCTGGGGCCAGTGCTCGAGGTCCAGGACGACGACGCGGCTGCGGACTCGCCCGCCGCGGCCGAGCTCTGCGCGCATCGCCTGGTAGCTGGCGAACGACGTGGAGCGAAGGGCCGTCGACGGCGTCGGGTAGGCGCGCGGCAGGCCGACCAGGATGGAGTGGCGGCCGGCGTCGAAGAAGCGGCGCACGAGCGGGCCGCCGCCTGGCTGCGCCGCGAGGCGCTCGAGGGCCTGGGCGGAGATCATCCAGATCATGCCGGGATCCGGCGACGGCGCTGCCGCCCTGAGCATCTGGGGCGCAGCCGCAACGGAGGAGAGCAGTGCTGCCGCCCCGGCGATCGCGAAGGCAATCCGGCGTCGAACGCCGCTCCGTCCGCCCATGCAGTGTGCTCCCCTCGGACCGTGATGGCGTGCGATGGGTATTGCGCTTCAGAGCTTGCCCTGTTGTCGCCGGCGCCAGCCGATCGGGGGCCGTGCGGTCCTGGCAAGCTCGGACGGCGATACGGTGCGGAGGGCCGACCCTGCGACGCGGCCCGGTCATGCGCTGCTCGGTGGTGGACAGGCGGGCTGCGGGAGCTGTCGCCGAAGGTCTGCGGCGCGCGGGGTAGCGTTCGGGCGGGTGCCGATTGGAGCCACGGCTCCGTGGGCCAGTAGGGTTCGTCCTGAGGACAGGACACTCCTTGCGCTGCGCGATGGAACTGCCTGCCTGTGGCGGTGCGAGACAAGAGGCGCTGCGCGGGCTGCTAGTCCTGCTCGGCGAGCCAGTGGCTCAGATCGCGGCCGAGCAGCTCCTCTGTTCGCAGGATGTCTTCCCGGAAGCCCTTCGTCAGCGCGGCGCGCAGGGCAGGGTCGAGGTGCGGGCGCTCGAGCGAGTGGTGCAGGAGCCAGGCCCGCAGCGACTTGCGCTGGCCGTCGCTGAGGACGCTGCGCATCGCCCGGCGCATGGGGTTCGGCCGCGTCAGGATGGCATGCAGCAGGCGGTTTTTCGGGATGCCGGAGTTCTCGTTGGTCCGCGGCGGCAGGGACGGCACCAGCGTGCGGTCGACGCCGAGGAATCCGAAGATCGTGGAGTAGAGCCCTGGCCTGTCCTTGAGGTCGTCGTAGAGCAGCACGAGCATGCGCTCGCGAGGGAACTCCGCGAAGTAGCGCGCGAGCTGCGCGGCGTAGAACCCGAGCCCGGCGTAGGCCCAGGACGGCGCCCAGCGCCTGCGCATGCGCTGGGGCTCCGCGGCGAGGGCGCGCGCGAAGTCGAGCTCGCCCTCGCGGCCCTCCTGCACGTGCTCGAGGAAGTTCGAGTAGGCGCGGTCCACCGGATTGCGCAGGATGGCGATCAGCCGCACGTCCGGCAGGGATTCGGAGATCCGCGTCGGGGCAGGGGGCGCTGCGAGGTAGAGGGTGGACGCCTCGCCGATCGCCTTCGCGCCTTCGGCGCCGGCGAAGAGCGACTCGTACTCCTCCCAGGAGCGCACCGGCTGCGCGTCGCGCGGTCCGCGCCACGGTCCCGGATCATCGGTGAAGCCGGCGAACCAGGGCTCCTTGCGGGGGCTCATGAAGATCTCCGGGTGCTGTGCGAGACCTTCGTAGAGCGCAGTCGTCCCGCTGCGAGGCGCACCGATGATGAGGAAGTTGGGTCTCATCGCGCCTCTCGTTCCTGCATCAAAGGACGATCGTCCCCTGCCTTTCCTGTTGGTGCGCTACGCCTCGTGCCGGTAGCCTTCGGAGAGGACCTTCGCGACCTCCGGCCGCATGAACTCCGCAGGTGGCAGCTCGCCCGACTGCAGCATGCCGCGCACCTTCGTGCCGCTCAGCGTCACGCGCCGGTCCGCGCCGTGCGAGCAGGTCTTCTCCGTCGCCATGCCGCCGCAGGCGCGGCAGTAGAACGCGTTCTCGAACGGCAGCAGGCGGATGCCGATCTCGTCCTGCAGGGCGCTGACGAGTTCCTGCGCCGCGTAGGTGCCGTAGTAGCTGCCGACGCCGGCGTGGTCGCGGCCGACGATGAAGTGGCTGAACCCGTAATTGCGGCGGGCGATGGCGTGGAAGACCGCCTCGCGCGGACCCGCGTAGCGCATCGCGGCGGGAAAGCCCGAGAGCAGGATGCGGCGTGCGGGGAAGTAGTGCTCGAGCAGCACCGCATAGGACCGCATGCGCGTCGTCGCAGGCACGTCGTCCGACTTCGTCGCGCCGACGAGCGGGTGGAGGATCGCGCCGTCGAGCGTTTCGAGCGCCACCTTGATCATGTACTCGTGCGCGCGGTGCAGGGGGTTGCGCGTCTGGAAGGCGACCGAGGTGCGCCAGCCGCGCTCCGCGATCTCCGCGCGCACCTCGCGCGGCGTCAGCCCTAGGCCGCCGCCCTGCGCCGCCGGGTGGTCGAGCAGCCAGATGGGGCCGCCGAGCAGCGTATCGCCCTGCGCGTAGAGCTGCGCAACCCCAGGATGCGCCTCCTCGGTCGTTCCGTAGACGAGCGCGGCCTCCCTGCGCCTTTGGCGCGCATAGCGGTCTTGCACGCGCATCAGGCCGACGATACTGCCGGCGCGGTCCGTCAGGGCGACCTCGGCGTCGTCGCGCAGCGCAGGCTGGTCGGCCGCGACGGCGAGCGTCACCGGCAGCGGCCAGAGCAGGCCGTCGGTGAGCCGCATCGATTCCACGACCGCCTCGTAGTCCTTGCGAAGCATGAATCCCTCGAGCGGGCTGAGGGCTCCGATGCCGAGCAGGCCGAGGTCCCAGTAGGAGCGCTCGTCGAGGGGGACCTTCGGCAGGGACTGCGCCCGCGAGAGCGCCTCGCGCAGCGCGTCGCCCGTCAGCTGGCGGTCGACGAGCCGTCCGCCGTAGGCGGTTTGTGACGCGGGCGCCGCCTTGGCGCTCGCCGCGGCGCGGCCTTCGAGGTAGCCCCGCCGGGCAAGGAGATCGATCACGGCCTGCGCGCATTCCTCGACGGACTGCCGGTCTGTCGCGAGCACGAGGTCCGGATGCTCCGGCACCTCGAAGGGATCGTTCACGCCGGTGAAGTTCTGGATCTCACCGGCCATGGCCTTGCGGTAGAGTCCCTTGACGTCGCGCTCCACGAGGACGTCCAGCGGTGCGGTGACGTAGACCTCGAGGAACTCGCCGATCTCCCTGCGCGCGTAGGCGCGCATCTCCTCGAAGGGGGAGATGAAGGCGGCGAGGCAGATCGTACCCTGGCGGGTCAGAAGCTTCGCGACGAACGTGACGCGCTCGATGTTCCGGTTGCGGTCCTCGGCGGAGAAGCCGAGGTCCCGGGTGAGGCTTTGGCGCACGACGTCTCCGTCCAGGCGCTCGACGGGTGCGCCCGCAATCGACAGGAGATCAGCGACGCGCCGCGAGATGGTCGTCTTTCCGGCAGCCGACAGCCCAGTGAACCAAACGGTGACTCCGCGCACTCGGCACCCTCCAAAGAGAAGAAGTCGCGGGCCAAGGCCCACCGCCCCCCATTGCCGCAGCACACCAACATTCTATACGAAAAAAGAGTTGGCGGTTGGCCGTGCTGCACCTGCTGCACGGGGCCACTTTTTCATATGAAAGCAATGTTACGGTTCGTAGGGGGGCGCGCATCGGCAACGTATGCGGCCACGGGGAGACGTGCGCGCCTCGGCAGGAGAAGTGACGCAGGAGTAGAAAAACGTTTGCGCTGAGGAAGGCGGTGGTGCGGTGTCCTTGGATCCGGAGGAGCTCTGGCGCAAACATCAGCGGTGGATCGACCTGGTGACGGGTATGCATGCGGAGTTTCAATGGACGAAGAACGCTTCGGTCGCCTGGCACAGCCCGCGGAAACCGCTCGCTGCGTCGAAGGTCGCGCTCGTCTGCACCGCCGGGATCCACCTCGCCTCCCAGCCCGCCTATGATCTCAGCAATCCCCGTGGGGACTGGAGTTTCCGCGAGATCCCGAGCGATTCGCCCGCAGGTGCGATCTCCGTGTCGCACGCGCACTACGACACGGAGGCGGCCGAGCGGGACATCGACTGCGTCTTCCCGATCCGGACCCTGCGCGCGCTCGCCGCGCGAGGAGTGGTGGGAGCGGTAGCGAAGACCCATTATGGAATGATGGGATTCGTGCCCAATGGTGCTCCGGTCGCGCAGGAGTCCGCGCCGGCCATCGCGCGCCGGCTGGCCGAGGAGGGCGTCGACGCGGTGCTCCTCACCCCCGGATGACCGATGTGCCACCAGTCCGTGGGACTGGTGCAGAACGCGATCGAGGCGGCGGGCATCGCGACCGTCTCCGTCTCCGTGCGACCAGAGATCACCGCCTTCGTCGGCGTGCCGCGCGCGGCCTACCTGCGCTTCCCGACCGGGCAGCCGCTCGGGGAGGCGGGGCAGCCGCAGCAGCACGAAGAGATCACGGCAGCCGCGCTGCGCCTGATCGAGACGGTGGAGGAGCCGGGGACGATCGTCGAGCTCCCGTTCCGCTGGCGGAGGATGCCCCGCGTCGACGGAGGTGGGTACTAGATGGGTGCCATCTACGATCGCTGCAAGGA
>JAJYTV010000193.1 GCA_021792885.1 Bacillota bacterium | reverse complement strand
AGCAAACGAAGGGGCTGCAACCGGGCGCCATGCGCTCCGCTTGCAGCCCCTGCGGTTTCAGTGCGAGTCCGTGACGTCGCCCTCCACCGTGTCGCCGGCGCTTGCGGCGTCCTCGCCCGGCGGCGGTGCCGATGCGCCGTCCTGCGGTGCTGTCTGCTTGTAGATCTCTGCGGCGAACTTGTAGGAGATCTCCTCGAGCTTCTTGGTGGCCTCTTCGATCGGCTCCTTGGCGTCTCCCTTGAGGGTTTCCCGGAGCTGGGCGATGGCCTCTTCGGCGGCAGTCTTGTCGTCCGCCGCGATCTTGTCCTTGAGGTCCGCGATGGACTTCTCGGTCGCGTAGATCAGCGATTCGGCGCGGTTGCGCGCCTCGGCGAGGTCGCGCTGCGCCTTGTCGTCCGCAGCCTTCTCCTGGGCCTCGCGCACAAGGCGCTCCACCTCGTCGCGGCCCAGCTGGGTCGAGGCGGTGATCGTGACGCGCTGCTCGCGATTCGTCCCGAGGTCCTTCGCGCTGACGTTGACGATGCCGTTCGCGTCGATGTCGAACGTGACCTCGATCTGCGGCACGCCGCGCGGCGCGGGTGGGATCCCGTCGAGGTGGAAGCGGCCCAGCGTGCGGTTGTCGCGCGCCATGTCGCGCTCGCCCTGGAGGACGTGCACCTCTACGGAGGTCTGGCCGTCCGCGGCGGTGGTGAATGTCTGGCTCTTGCGCGTCGGGATCGTGGTGTTGCGGTCGATCAGCCTCGTCATGACGCCGCCGAGCGTCTCGATGCCGAGCGAGAGCGGCGTGACGTCGAGGAGGACGATGTCTTTCACCTCGCCGCCCAGCACGCCGGCCTGCACGGCGGCTCCGACGGCGACGACCTCGTCCGGGTTGACGCCGCGGTTCGGTTCCTTGCCGGTCAGCTTCTTGACGAGTTCCTGGATCACCGGCATGCGGGTCGACCCGCCGACCAGGACCACCTCGTCGATCTGGTTCTCCGAGAGCCCGGCGTCCTTCAGGGCCTGCCGGAAGGGCACGACGCAGCGCTCGGTGAGGTCGCGCGTCAGTTCCTCGAAGTGCGCGCGCGTGAGGCGCAGGTCGAGGTGCTTGGGGCCGTTCTGGTCTGCCGTGATGAACGGCAGGTTGATCGACGTCTCGGTCATCGCCGAGAGCTCGATCTTCGCCTTCTCCGCCGCCTCCAGGAGGCGCTGCAGGGCCTGCTTGTCCTGGCGCAGATCGATGCCCTGCTGCTTTCTGAACTCGTCCACGAGCCAGTTGACGATCCGCTCGTCGTAGTCGTCGCCGCCGAGGTGGGTGTCCCCGCTCGTCGCCTTCACTTCGAAGATGCCGTCGCCCACCTCCAGCACCGACACGTCGAACGTGCCGCCGCCGAGGTCGAAGACGAGGATCGTCTCGTCCTTCTTCTTGTCGAGGCCGTAGGCGAGGGCGGCCGCGGTCGGTTCGTTGATGATCCGCAGCACCTCGAGGCCGGCGATGCGCCCGGCGTCCTTGGTCGCCTGCCGCTGCGCGTCGTTGAAGTACGCCGGCACGGTGATGACGGCTTGGCGAACCGGTTCGCCGAGGTAGGTCTCCGCATCGGCCTTCAGCTTCGCCAGCACCGCCGCCGAGATCTCCTCCGGCGCGAGCTCCTTGCCGAGGGCCGGCACTGCGATGCGCGCCTCCCCGCTGCCGCCCGACGCAACCTTGTACGGCATGCGCCGGCGCTCGAGCTCCACCTCATCGTAGCGACGTCCGATGAAGCGCTTCACCGATGCCACCGTGTTCTCCGAGTTCAGTACCGCCTGGCGCCGCGCCAGCTGCCCGACGAGCCGCTCGCCGGACTTCTGGAACGCGACGACCGACGGGGTGGTGCGCGACCCCTCCGCATTGACGATCACGGTCGGCTGCCCGCCTTCCATCACCGCGATCACGGAGTTCGTCGTCCCGAGGTCGATGCCGACGATCTTCGCCAAGAAACCCTAACCCCTTCCCTTGGCGAACTCGGGGACCGCCTCTGCGGCGGCCCCCTGCCTGCACTGCACAAAACTGTCCGCCCCCGATTATAGGGAGTGCAGAGAATTGCGGTCAACGGGCGCGGGATGCAGTCGATGAAGAAGCCTTAGGTACCACGGATCGGGAAGCGCTCCTACCGCGAGCGGCGCGACCGCAACCGGCTCCCCGCCCGTCTCCAGGAAGGCGATGCCGACGATGCCGCCCTCGCGCGCCGGGTTTGGGGTGATGCGCACCCGCAGGCGCACCGGCGCATGCAGGATCGGCGCGGCGAGGCTGCCCACGAGCCTCGGCTCGCGCCCGTCAGAAAGGCGCCCGAAGCGGCTGCCGGGCGGCACGCGCAGCGTCCCCGTCACCTCGGAGAAGCCGTAGTCCAAGAGCCTGCGCGCATCGCCGTAGCGGTCTCCGCCCTTCAGAACCACCGCGATCAGGTGCACGCCGCCCCGCGTAGCGGAAGCGACGAGGCACTTGCCGGCGGCGCTCGTCGTTCCGGTCTTGGCGCCGTCCGCGCCGAGGTACTCGCCGAGCAGGGAGTTCGTGTTGCGGATCTTCCTCCCCTCGCCTCCGACCGGCGTCAGCGTGAGCTCCTGCGAAGCCACGATGCGCCGGATCTCCGGCTCGCGCAGGGCGGTGCGCGCGATCGTCGCGAGGTCGCTCGCGCTGGTGTAGTGGTGCGCTGCCGTCAGCCCGTGCGGGTTGACGAAGTGGGTCTGGCGCGCACCGATGCGCACGGCCTGCTCGTTCATGCGCAGCGCGAACTCCGGCATGGTGCCGGAGACCGACTCCGCGACGGCGTGGGCCGCGTCGTTCCCGGAGCGCAGGAGCATGCCCTCGAGCAGTTCGCGCAGGGTGTAGCGGTCCCCCGCACGCAGGTGCGCGCTCGATCCGGTGACGTTCGCCGCACCGCGCGAGACCTGAAACTCCCCCTGCAGCTTGCCCTGCCGCACGGCCACAAGCGCCGTCAAGAGCTTCGTCGTGCTCGCCGGCGAGCGGCGGATGTAGGCCGACTTCTCGTAGAGCACGCGCCCGCTGTCGGCATCGATGAGGATTCCCGCCTGCGAGGAGATGCGCGGCGCGGCGGCGTCGGCCGCGCCCGCAGGTCCCAGCGTCAAGAGCAGCATCAACAGCGCGCGGCGCACGAGTCCACCCCCGTGGACTAGGATGCACCGCGGCGAACTAACCTTGCACTTGAACGGCGACCGACTCCGCGGTCGTGCCGGGCAGCGGGATCTGCTGCCCGTCGACGGTCAAGGTCGCGGCGGGCGGGTTGCCGACCTTGATGAAGAACGCCTGCTGCGCGGTGAACGTGAAGGTGCCGGCCGACTGGATCGTCTCCATCGCCGTCGTCCCATCCGTCGTCACGTCGACCCAGCAAGGCGCCGAGAGCGTCAGGGTCACCTGGATCGGTCCCTGCGCGGCGAGGTAGTTCGCCTCCGGTCCCCCGAGGGGCTGGGGCGCCTGCGACGCGGGCTGCTGGGTCAGCGCGGTCTGGCCCGCCGTGTTGCCGCCAGACGGCGTCGTGGAGCCGCCACTCGTGGGCCTCGCCTTGTGCGTCTTCTGGTGCGCCTTGGGCGGTGCGATCGCTGTGCCCTGCGTGGAGCGCTGCAGCGAGCCGACGTAGTACAGGAGGGCGACCAGGAAGAGGATCGGCAAGACGACCCACGGCCACTGGCGCGCAGGCCGCTTGCGGACTCCGGCCCTGCGCGGGGGCGGCGCGATCGGCACGACCTTCGGCAGGGTCGGGTGCGGCGGCGCAGGATCGACGGAGGCAGACGGCGCAGCCGCCGGCAGCTCCTTCGTGAGGGCATCGGCGTCGAGCCCGAGGTAGCGGGCATAGCTGCGCAGGAACCCCCGGGCGTAGATGAGGCCTGGAATGTCGTCGAACTGCTCGGACTCCAAGGCCTCGAGGTACTTCTCGCGGATGCGCAGCTCCCTCTGGACGTCCTGGATGGTAAGACCGCGAGCAGATCTCGCAGCGCGCAGCTGTTCACCGATTCCCGGCACTCAACCACCTCCCGTCCGGTCTACGGCTGAAGTCGATAGAGCATGCGCGGAAAGGGAATCGCCTCGCGGACGTGCTCGAGCCGCAGGACCCAGGCCAGCGTCCGTTCGATGCCGAGCCCGAATCCAGAATGCGGGACCGAGCCGTAGCGCCGCAGATCGAGGTACCATTCGTAGTCTGCGACCGGCAACTGATGCTCCTCCAGCCGCTGCAGGAGGAGCTCATAGTCGTCGATGCGCTGCCCGCCCCCGACGATCTCGCCATATCCTTCCGGTGCCAGCAGGTCTGCCGACAGCACGACCTCCGGGCGGGCGGGATCCGGCTTCATGTAGAACGCCTTCGCCTGCGTCGGGTAACGGTGCACGAACACCGGGAGATCAAAGCGGCTCGAGATCGCCGCCTCGTGCGGCGCGCCGAAGTCCTCCCCCCAGGGGATGCCGATGCCGGCCTCCTCAAGGATCCGGAGCGCTTCGTCGTACGTGATTCGCGGGAAGGGCGGCCGCACCTTCTCGAGGTCTGCGGGATCCCGTCCCACGAGGCGCAGTTCTTCCGGGCAGCGCCGCGCAAGTTCCTGGAGCGCGCTCGAGAGCATGCGCTCGACGATGTCGAGGCACCCGTCGAGATCGCAGTAGGCCATCTCGGGTTCGACCATCCAGAACTCGATCAGGTGGCGCCGCGTCTTCGACCGCTCGGCCCGGAAGGCGGGAGCGAAGCAGTAGACC
>JAJYTV010000192.1 GCA_021792885.1 Bacillota bacterium | reverse complement strand
GTCGTACGCGCGATTGCGCCAGATGCGCACGCTGTAGGCGGGCTCCGGCCAGGAGAGGCGGCGCAGCTCGCCTGCGCGCAAGACCCAGAGCTGCGAGAGCCCCTCTTCCCTGCCGGCGAGGAGCAGCGCGCCCTGGAAGGGGTAGACGCGCTGCAGGTAGACCTGCGGCTCGTAGGCGACCATGCTGCGCAGGGCCTCGCGGCGCGGGTCCGCGATCGGGCACGCGAGGAGGCGGAAGTTCTCCGCCCCCTCGTTCGTGAGGACGAGGAAGTCCTCTCCCCAGTCCTCGAGGTCGTACTCGACGCCCTCGACGCGCGGCGAGAAGACCGTCCACTGGCCCTCGGGATCGTCCGCCACGAGGTAGCGGATCTCGCTCGTCGCCTTGGAATCGCTGTGCAGGAAGAGGTGGCGCCCGCTGCGCGACTTGCCGAGGCTGTAGCTGAACGTGACGTCGTCCTCCTGCGAGAGGAGCGCGTCGCCGCCGCGCTCGCCGAGCCGGTGGCGCCAGAGCCTGTAGGGGCGCTGCGTCTCGTCGACCGTCACGTAAAAGAGGTAGTCTCCGGTCGCGTCCCACTCGAGGCTGCCTTGCAGGAAGACATTCGGGATCTCGTCCTCGAAGAGCTCACCCGTCGCGAGGTCCTTCACCCGCAGGGTGTATCGGTCGGTGCCGTCGCGGTTCTCGAGGTACGCGAGGCGGGAGTGGTCCGGGTTGAGACGGAGCACCGTCACATTGTAGAAACCCTCGCCGGCGAGCCCGTTCAGGTCGAGGAGGACTTCCTCCGGTGCCGTGTCGAGCTCAGCGCGCGAGGCGGCGCGCTTTCGGGCGTGGATGCGGTACTGGAGTCCCTTCGCCATGCGCGAGTAGTAGAAGAAGGGACCGTCCTGCACCGCCACCTCGGTCTCGTCCTCCTGGAGGTGCGAGCGCATCTCCTCGTACATGCGCTCGACGAGCGGGGCAAGGGGCTCCAGGACGGCTTCTCTGTATCGATTCTCCGTTTCCGCGTATGCGATCACTTCGGGGTCCTGCCGGTTTCGTAGCCAGTAGTAATCGTCGGGTCTCGTGTCGCCGTGCAAGGTGTGCGGGTGCGGCCTTGGAGATGCGATGGGTGGTTTCATAACGCCTCCTGCGTGGATGAATGCGCCTACGGGCGCTTCTCTAGAGCGGCCTAGGGTCCCTGCCGTCCCGGGCGGCTGCATCGATGCTTCGGCCAGCAGGTTCTGGCAGGCGAGAGGCGAAGGCGCATGCTAGAGTCGGAACACCGGGGAGGTGCGGCGATGATCACGGTGGTCAATCGGCTGCAGTTCGATGCGGCGCGGCCGGAGCTCGAGCAGGGATTCCTCGCTGCGCCCAGCATGGAGCGCATTCCCGGCTGCGTCGGGTTCGAGTTCTGGCGCAACGAGGCGCAAGGAGAGTACCTCGTGATCTCGCGCTGGCAGGACCGCGCAGCCTTCGAGGCCTGGACGCAAAGTGAAGCGTTCCGCGCCGCGCACCGCAATACGCGCAGCGCGGAGGGTGGCTCCTCGCAGCTCTCGGTCTACGAGGTGCTTCGCTCTTGAAGGATGGGCTAGGCCAAGGGCTCGCAGGACGGCGGGACCTGATGTGATGCGCCCGCCCTTCCCGCACGTCCCGTGCTGACCTTTCGGCGGATCGCGACGCGCGCGGCGTTTGACGCCTTCTGGCACCTCCTCGCGCCCGCCGTGGGCAGTACGGACCCTGCGAGGCGGGAGGCGTTGCGCGCTCTGTACCTCGAGGATGCAGGCTGCACGCTCTGCGCGGTGTACGAGGGCGAGGACGCGGTCGGCGTGCTCGGCTGGCGCCTCGCGCCAGACAGCCGCCAAGGCGAGATCCGTCACGTGAGCGTCGCGCAGGCGCGCAGAGGGCAGGGAGTCGGCCGGGCGATCCTCCTCGCCTTGGCTGAGCGCCTGCCCGAGGTCGAGGAGTGGGTTGCCGAAACCGACGACGAGGCGGTCGGATTCTACGTCGCGGTCGGGTTTCGGGCGACGGATCTCGGCGAGCGCTACCCGGGCGTGCGCCGCTACCTCTGCCGCTGGCGCCCCGTCCCTTTGCGGCCGTGACCTCGCGTCTCAGGGCGTACCGGGCAGCAGCGACGGGTGCAGGTGCGCCTTCGCCAGCTGCGGTAGGAGCTCTTGCACCGCCTTGCCCACCCCTGGGAGAAAGTGCAGCAGGATGACGTCACCGGCCTGGATCGGCCCGCCGTTCCAGGTCGAGAATCCCTTGCCCGGCAGCCACTGCACATCCCACATCACGATCTCCTGCAGGCCTGCCGCATGGGCTGCCGCCTCCACCGCCTGGTCGTAGGCGCCGTACGGCGGGCGCCCGAGGGTGGGCGGCGGGATGTGGAACCACTGGGGATAGGCTGCGATGGGTCCCGCCCACTGCGCTTCTGCGCCGGAGTAGGTGAGGCTCGTGAGGTAGGGGTGGCTGACGGTGTGGTCCTCGATCACCCCTCCCGCCTTGACGAACGCCTTCCAGTAGGCAGGGTGCTCCGCGGCGGCCTGCTCGATCAGGAACGCGGTCACCGGTATGTGGCGCGTCTGCATGAGCCGCAGAAGGCGCGCGTTCGGATACCACCCGTCGTCGATCGTCAGATAGACGCGCCCGTCCGACGACGGGCCGAACCAGACGACCGGCACCGCCGGGAGGGGGGGCACCGCCACCGTCCACGTGGCGCGCTCGCCCGTCTTCGCCCGCACCTTGAGCTCCACCGTCTGCGCGTTCACGGCGCGCTCGAGGACGATGACGGTGGGCTGCGCCTTCTGGAAGCTGCCCGCGTTTTGCGGAATCCCCTCGACCTGCGCCAGGGGCTGCGAGGAACGCAGCTCGACCTGCTGGTCGGAGACTTGGCCCAGGGAGTAGGTGGGCTGGGGCGGCGCCGTCATCCGCACCGTCAGCGTGACGGGATCCGGGCCGCTGAGCCCATCCTGCCCGCTCCAGTGCTCACCCGGCCGCAGCTGGTCGATCTCGGTCGGATCCGATGAGACCGGCTGCAGGGTGAGATCCCAGTGCGTATTCGACCAGACCCATGCGCGCAGGGGGCCCGTCCCCGGGCTTGCCGTCACCACGATCCGGTTCGTTCCGGGATGCCAGGTCCAGCGCAGCACGGGACGTGCCATGCGCAGGGCGTCGCTGCCGAGCGTCCCGAGCAGCACGAGCAGGAGCGCGGCACCGGCGAGCGCGAGGGAGAGGCGCGGCAAGCGCAAAGACGCGAAGCGATCCCGAAGGTTCATGGAAGGGCTTCCTTCCCGGATGGTCTTCTCGAGCGCCGCGGGCAACGCAAGGCCAAGGCCGTCCGCGGCGACCCACCGCCCGCGCCCGCAGAGACGTGCGCGAGACATGTCTTTCCTATGTCGCCCGCCCCGCAAAGTGACCACCGATCGGCAACGTCAAGCGGCCGGCCTCCCCCAGAAGGGGAGGCCGGCCGCGAACGGTCGCTCAGCTAGACTGCCGGTTTCGCGAGCAGGAAGAAGCCCGACTGCGCGGAGGCGAGGAAGCTGCCGCGCTGCGCGATCTCCACCGCGACGCGCTCTCCGACGTAGCGCACGAGATCCCCCCGCACTGCAGGCGGCGCTCCGGCCTGTGCGATCGCGACGTCGAGCGGTCCCGAGGCGAGGTAGCGGAACGCCGGCTCCACCGCGTCGAAGCGGAAGCCCGCCGGGAAGACGAATTTCTCCACGGGCGCGGGGAAGAACGCTCCGCCCTGCGCGAGAGAGAACCGCTCCGCCGGGTAGGCGATCGCCTGCGCAGCGTAGCCCATCTCCCGCAGGCCTTCCACCAGCACGTCCAACAGTTCGCTATACGGTGTGGGCGACGTGGTCGCGGCGAGCAGGAGGCCGCCCGGGGAGAGGACTCGCCATGCCTCTCCGATCGCGCGTCGGATGTCGGGCACGTGGTAGAGCATGAAGTGCATCCCGACCCAGTCGAACTGCGGTTCCGTCCACGGGAGGGCCTGCGCATCCCCCGTGCGCGCCGCGGCGCGCGCGTCGCCCGCGATCTCCTCTTGCAGACGCTCGACCATGCCCGCGGACTGGTCGAGGCCGACGTACTGCGGCTCGGGTCCGAGCACGCGGCGCAGGGCGCGGTACCAGCTGCCGTTGCCCGCTCCGACGTCGAGGATCCGCGCCGGACGGCTGCGGGAGAGCGCCTGCTCCGTGATGGCTTCGAAGAGGTCCTTCGGGTTCACGCCGTAGCGGCGATGGGTCTCGATGCGCACCGCAAGCTGCTCGTCGGTGCTGTAGGCCTGGGCGAGGAAGCCCTGATCGTCAAAGCGCACGCTTCTCCCCTCTTTCTTGTCCAATCTTCCCGTTTTGTGCCGGACACTCCTCCCGCGGGGCACCGCCTGCGGCCCTGCAGCAAGGCGGCACGCCCAGCGGACTCCACGTTTGGGAACTGTGTTGGGAGGCTCTGGGCAGGGCAATGGACGACGCCTCGGAAGCGGAGAGCGGTCTCCGTCTCGCCGTATCGCAGGAGCGTGCCTCGGTGGCTTCGGATCCGAAGTACGGCTTCCCGGCACCGACGGCGCGCATCGGCGCGGCGAAGCTCTGGCGCCGGCAAGAGGTCGAGATCTGGCGCGCACGGCACCCGAGGCGCCGGACGGATCCGGAAGGAGACCTCCGCCGTGATGCGCGCGCCCCGCTCTCCGCGAGGGAGAGCGGGGCGCCCTATCCGACTGCGCCGGCTCCGGACGTCCTGCGCGCCGGGCCATG
>JAJYTV010000191.1 GCA_021792885.1 Bacillota bacterium | reverse complement strand
GGCGACATCGCCGCGCGCCTGCGCAAGGCCCTCCAGGAGGGGCGCAACCAGGAAATCATGTACCACGTCGGCCGCCCAGGCGAGGACGGCTTCACCGAGCGCGTGCTTGCAGCGTGGGGCGTCGACGGCCACAACAGCCACACGAACATCTGCTCCTCGGGCGCGCGCACCGGCTACGCCTTCTGGATGGGCATCGACCGCCCGGCGCCGGACTTCGCGAACGCCCGCTTCATCCTGCTGCTCTCCTCGCACCTCGAGGCGGGCCACTACTTCAACCCGCACGCCCAGCGCATCATCGAGGCGAAGATGCACGGCGCGAAGATCTGCGTCATCGACCCGCGCCTCTCGAACACGGCCTCACACGCGAACTGGTGGTGGCCGGCGTGGCCGGGATCGGAGGCGGCGATCCTGCTCGCGATCGCGAACGTCCTCCTGCAGGAGGAGCGCTACGATCGGCGCTTCCTCGAGGACTGGGTGAACTGGCGGGAGTACCTGCGCGCGGAGCACCCGCGGGAGCCTTTGTCCTTCGAGCGCTTCCTTGCGATCCTCAAGGAGACCTACGCCCGCTACACGCCGGAGTTCGCGGAGCGCGAGAGCGGCATCCCGGCCGCACAGATTCGCGAGGTGGCGCGCGAGGTGGGGCTCGCGGGCAGCCGCTTTTCGGCGCACATCTGGCGCTCCGCCGCCGCGGGCAACCTGGGCGGCTGGATGGTGGCGCGCGCGCTCTTCTTCCTGAACGTGCTGACGGGCTCCGTGGGCACGGAGGGCGGCACGATGCCGAACGCCTGGGCGAAGTACGTGCCGCACCCGCCCGTCGAGCCGCCGCCCGTCAAGGGCTGGAACGAGCTCACCTGGCCCAGGGAGTACCCGCTCGCGCACAACGAGATGAGTTTCCTCCTACCGCACTTCCTCAAGGAGGGACGCGGGCGGCTCGAAGTGTACTTCTCGCGCGTCTACAACCCCGTCTGGACGAACCCGGACGGCCTCACCTGGATCGAGCAGTTCCAGGACGAGCGCAAGGTCGGGCTGCACGTCTGCCTCACCCCGACCTGGAGCGAGACGGCGCAGTTCGCCGACTACGTCCTGCCGATGGGCCTTGGTCCGGAGCGCCACGACCTCTTCTCCTACGAGACGCACGGCGCGCAGTGGATCGGCTTCCGCCAGCCGGTGCAGCGCGCCTACAGCGAGCGGATCGGAGAGGAGACCGGCCTCACCTACGAGACGAACCCCGGAGAGGTGTGGGAGGAGAATGAGTTCTGGATCGAGCTCTCCTGGCGCATCGACCCGGACGGCTCGATGGGCATCCGCCGCAATTTCGAATCCCCCTACCGGCCTGGCGAGAAGATCACGATCGAGGAGTACTACCGCTGGATCTTCGAGCACAGCGTCCCGGGGCTGCCGGAGGCGGCGGCGCGGGAGGGGCTGACGCCGATGCAGTACATGCGCCGCTACTCCGCCTTCGTCGTGCGCGAGGACGCCTACGCGCAGCACCTCGAGCCGGTGTCCGCCACGGATCTCGAGGGGGCGCAGGTCGAGGAGGAGACGGGAAGGGTCTACACGAGCGCGCCGCCCGCAAAGCGCCTCGACGTGAAGCCCCTGCCCGCGCCGCCGCCGACGGAGCTCGGCCGGCCGGTCGGGGTGATGGTCGGCGGGGAGGCCGTGCGCGGCTTCCCGACGCCTTCCGGAAAGCTCGAGTTCTACTCTCCGACGCTCAAGGAGTGGGGCTGGGGGATCTACGCCATCCCGACCTACATCCCGAGCCACGTGCGCCAGCAGAACCTCGCGCAGGGGCAGTTCGTCCTGATCTCGACCTTCCGGCTGCCGACGCTCGTGCACACGCGCTCCGGGAACGCGAAGTGGCTGAACGAGATCTCGCACGGCAACCCCGTCTGGATGCACCCGAGCGATGCGAAACGCCTCGGCCTGCGCCGTGGAGACCTCGTGCGCGTCGCCTCGAAGATCGGCTACTTCGTGAACCGCATCTGGATCACCGAGGGGATGAAGCCGGGCGTCGTCGCCTGCTCCCACCACCTCGGGCGCTGGCGGCTCGAGGGCGCGAAAGGCAACGGCTGGACCTCGGCCGTCGTCTCGCTCGAGGAGCAGGCGCCGGGCAAGTGGCTGATGCGGCGCAAGGAGGGGGTCAAACCCTTCCGCAGCGGCGATCCCGATACGGAGCGAATCTGGTGGCAGGACTCCGGCGTGCACCAGAACCTGATCTTCCCGGTCCACCCGGACCCGATCTCCGGGGCCCACGCCTGGCACCAGGCGGTCACGGTGACGAAGGCCGAGAAGGGCGACGCCCTCGGCGACATCCAGGTCGACCTCGAGCAGGCCCACGCCGTCTACAAGGACTGGCTGCGGCTCGCGAAGCCCGCGGGTCCGCAGGGGCTGCGCAGGCCACGCTGGCTGCTGCGCCCGCTGCGTCCGGTGCCGCAGGCCTACGTCCTGCCGCAGGAGGAGGACGAGGAGGCCGGGGAGGAGCTGGACGCCTAGACGACCCAAGGAAGGGGCCCTCCGGAATGCGCCGGAGGGCCCCTTCCTCTGTTCCCGCCCGGCGACGCAGGAGCCGCGCATCCCGGTTGCGAATCATGACGAACGAAGTAATCTAATGTCGCATCCCGAGCGACAAGGGGGAGAGGAGTCACCGTGGCGACGCGGCGACCCGGCTCCGGTTCAGAACCGATCCGCGTCTTCGGCGTCGACGACCACCAGGGCGTGCTCGACGGCCTTTCGCAGCTCGTCGCGGACCAGGAGGACCTCGCCTGGGTCGGGGAGGCGCGCTCGATCTCGGAGGCGCAGCCCAAGCTGCGCGCGCTCTCCCCGGATGTCGTGCTGATGGACAGCCGGTTGCGCGAGGAGTCCGGCCTCGACCTCTGCGCCTGGGTGCACCGCGAGCTGCCCCAGGTGCGCGTGCTGATGCTCACGGGCTCGACCGACGAGACCCTGCTCTTCCGCGCGCTCACGGTGGGCGCGTCCGGCTTCCTCGTGAAGCAGGCGCGCGGGCGGGACATCCTGGGCGCCGTCCGCTCGATCGCCGCGGGCGGCGTCGTGTGGGACCCGCGCATGGGCCAGGCCGTCCTGGAGCACTTCCGCCAGGTCGGCAGCGCGATGCGCAGA
The DNA here is from genome assembly GCA_021792885.1 of Bacillota bacterium. Taxonomy (GTDB): domain Bacteria; phylum Bacillota; class Sulfobacillia; order JAJZYS01; family JAJYTV01; genus JAJYTV01. Next base: position 1,616 of record JAJYTV010000191.1, on the reverse strand, counting down.
GAGGACAGCCTCGAGCGATTCCGTGCCCGCATGAAGCAGCTCTACGAGGGGATGACGCTCGTCGCGGGCGAACGCTCGGTCGAGGAGATGCTGGGGCGCGTCGTCCGCCTGAGCCGCGCCGTGACCGAGGCGCAGTACGCGGCGCTCGCGGTGCTGAAGCCGGACGAGTCGATCGCCCAGTTCATCACGGACGGCCTCTCCCAGGAGCAGATGAGGGGGATGGGCTCCCTGCCGCGCGGGCGAGGCCTCCTGGGCGAGGTGATCCGCAGCCGCAGGCCGCTGCGGGTGGACGCGATCGCTGCGCACCCGCACTCCGCCGGCTTGCCCGAGGGGCACCCCGCCATGCAGAGCTTCCTCGGCATGCCGATGCTCTTCCAGGGCGAGGTGGTGGGGCACCTCTACGTGACCGACAAGCGGGGCGGGGAGCCCTTCTCGGGCGAGGACGAGGAACTGATGGGCCTGCTCGCGGGGCTTGCGGCCGTGCTGATCCACAGCGCGCGCCTGAACCTGGACGTCGAGCGGCTCGCGGTCGTCGAGGAGCGCCAGCGCATCGGCATGAACCTGCACGACGGCACGCTGCAGACGATCTACTCCGTGCTGCTCGGCCTCGACGCCGTGCTCGGGGAACTGCCCGAGGAGACGCGGGCCTACGGGACGGTGAACGAACTCGCGGAGCGGCTGCGGGAGATCACGGACGACATCCGCCGCTACGTCCTCGACCTGAAGTCCGAGGTGCGGCCCCTGATGGCCTCGATCGAGGAGATCGCCCGCGACCTCGGGATCGCCGAGATGGTGCGCATCCACTCGCAGGACATGAGCTACACCCTCCTGCCGGCGGACACGGTGGAACAGCTCGCCCGCTTCGCCCAGGAGGCGCTCTCGAACGTCGCGCGCCACGCGAAGGCGAGCCGGGTCGACGTCACCTGGCGGCGCGTCGGGGACGAGTTCCAGCTCGTGATCGAGGACGACGGGGTCGGCTTCGACCCCAAGGCGCCCTCGCCCCCGGGCCACCACGGACGCAGCCACCTCGAGGAGCGCGCCCGGCGCGCGGGCGGGCAGGTCACGGTGCAGAGCCGCCCGCATGAGGGTTCCCGCGTCGTGGTGACGGGGCCCATGCCGAGCTGAGAGCGCTCTTGCGGCAACCCTTGGGACGGTCAGCCGTCGGGCAAGAGCTCCGCGAGCGAGCGGATCGTACGGAAGGGAACGTGGCCGCCTTGCGGCGGCGGCTGCCCATGCGGGTGCACCCAGATGCTGCGCAAACCGAGGCGCTGGGGCGCCGCGACCTCCCACTCCCAGTTGTCTCCTACCATCCAGGCGTCCTCGGCGGCGCACCCCAGTTTCCCCAGCGCGAGGCGGTAGATGCGCTCGTCTGGCTTGCCGAAGCCGCACTCCTCCTCAATCAGGATGCAGTCGAAGGAGGGGGCGAGGGCGAAGCGCTCGATCTTCGCGCGCTGGGAGGCTGCCGCGCCGTTCGTGACGAGCGCGAGCCGTACGCCGGCTGCGCGCATGGCGGCGATCGCCTCGAGCGCGCCGGGGATCGGGTGGATGGCCGCAGTGCGGACCGCGTCGTAGTCCCGCGCGATCCGCTCGATCAGCGGCTCGTCGCAAATCTGGAG
>JAJYTV010000190.1 GCA_021792885.1 Bacillota bacterium | reverse complement strand
ACGGCGCACCGGATCGATACGGTCGTGTTCGACAAGACGGGGACGTTGACCCAGGGCCGACCGGCGCTCGTCGAGACGGTCGCCCCGCGCGGCGGGGAGCAGGCGCTGCGCATCGCGGCGGCGCTCGAGGCGAACTCCGCACACCCCCTCGCGACGGCGATCGCCGCGGCCGCTTCCGCCGCGCCGCCGACGGTGGAGGGGTTCCGAGAACTTGCCGGCCGCGGCGTGCAGGGAACGGTCGAAGGGCGAAGGGCGCTGCTCGGCAGCCCGCGGCTTCTGGAGGAGCAGGGCGTGGCGCTCGGAGCGCTCGAAGGCGAGATCGCCCGCCTGCGCGCCCAGGGCGCGACGGTCGTGGCGCTCGCGCTGGACGGAGAGGCCACGGCAGCCTTCGCGCTGCGCGACGTGCTCCGTCCGACGGCGCAGAGCGCTGTCCAGGCGCTGCGCGCGCGCGGCCTGCGGGTCGTGCTGTTGACCGGCGACAGCCGCGAGACGGCCGAGGCGATCGCCAAAGAGGCGGGCATCGACGAGGTGATCGCGGAGCTGCTGCCGGTCGGCAAGGCCAAGGCGATCCAGCAGCTGCGGGCGGAGGGCCGGCGCGTCGCGATGGTGGGCGACGGCGTGAACGACGCCCCGGCGCTCGCGGAGGCGGCGGTCGGGATCGCGATGGGATCCGGCGCCGACGTGTCGCGCGAGGCGGCGGGCATCGTCCTTCTGAGCCGCGACCTGCGGGCGGTCGTCGCCGCGCTGGAACTCAGCCGGGCGACGATGCGCAAGATCCGCCAGAACCTCTTCTGGGCACTCTTCTATAACGCGCTCGGCATCCCGCTCGCGGCGCTCGGGCTCCTCACGCCCGTGATCGCGGGCAGCGCGATGGCGCTCAGCTCGGTCTCGGTGCTTTCGAATTCACTGCTCCTTCGCCGCGCGCGGGTGCGCCCGGAGCAGTTCTGAGAGGAATGCAGGCGGGGGCGGGCAAATGCCCGCCCCCGCTTCATCGCGCGGCGGCCGTCTGCGCGTAGCGGAGGTTCTCCAGCAGGGTCTGCGGCGCGTCCCAGCTGGCGAACGGTTCCGGTACGGGCGCTCCGCCGGCCCACTCCGCGAGTTCGTAGTAGTAGCGCTCCGCGAGCAGGATGTCCTCGCGCGTGCCGACCGGCCCGTGCCCGCCCAGCACGAGGTCTGCCTCGAGATCCGCGACGCGGCCGAACACGTGCAGCCAGTCGCGGGGACGGCCGTGGCGCACGGCGGGGTGCAGGCCGACCTGGACGAGGTCGCCGCTGAACAGGATGCGCTCCCCGGGCAGGTAGACGACGGTGTCGCTCTCGGTGTGGACCCCGCCGAAGGAGAGGATCTGCACGGTGCGGCGCTGCCCGTGGATGGTGAAGTCCTCCTCGAGCAGCAGGGCGGGGAAGAGCGGCGCGACGTCCTCGATCTGCGAAAAGAGCGTGCGGTAGTCGGCACGCATCGCCGCCTGCCGGGTGCGGTCGTGCGCGTCGACCTGCGCCTGCTCCGCCGCGTCGAGATCGAGCAGCCAGCGACCGCCCTCGCGCCGGGCCGCGGCGAGGAAGGCGGGCGCGCGGTCGCGCATCCGCTCAGCCGTCCTGCGGGCCGAGATGATCGTGGCGCCACGGAACGCCTGGCTGCCGAGCACGTGGTCGTGGTCGCGGTGCGTGAGGACGAGCCAGCGTACAGGGCTTTGGTTCATACGCTCGGCCGTGGCGCGCAGCGCCGCTCCCGCGGCGGGCGTGAACATCGCGTCGACGACGAGCGCGGAGCGGCCGAGGGCGATGATGCCCGCGTTGGCCCAGGCGCCCTCGCCCGGCTTCGCGAGCGCCGCGAAGACGCCGTCGGCGAGGGGTTCGACGCGGAAGAAGGGGTTCTCGTCCGCCTGCACCGCTGCACCTCCTAGTATTTGCCTGCCGTTCGTCGCCTGCCAGGGAATTCCTTCTCCTTTGTGCTTCGCGCGGATTTAACGGACAGGCACGAGGAGCGCCCGCCACAGGTCGCGAACTGACCGCGAGGAGGCGATCTCGACGATGTGGGTGATCGCGCATCGAGGGTTCTCCGGACGCCATCCCGAGAATACGCTGCGCGCGTTTCGCGCGGCGCAGGAGCTCGGGGTGGACATGGTCGAGTGCGACGTGCACGCGAGCGCGGACGGCGCGCTTGCGGTGATCCACGACGCGACCCTCGACCGGACGACGAACGGCACTGGCCCCGTGGCCGCACACACGATGCGGGAGCTCCAGGCGCTCGATGCGGGCGAGGGCGAGCGCATCCCGACGCTGCAGGAACTGCTCGCCGCAGTCGACTGTCCCGTGGTCGTCGAGGTGAAGGCGCAGGCGGCGCTCGGGCCCCTGCTCTCGCTCTACGCCCAGGACCCTCGGCTCAAGGACAGGCTTTGGCCAATCTCCTTCGCGCACCCCCTCATCCTGGCCCTGACGCAGCGCATCGAGGGCCTGACGGCGGGGGTTCTCTATGCGGGCATGCCGGTGCAGCCCTGGACGCTCGCCGAGGCGGCCGGTGCGAAGATCCTCTTGCCGGCGCTCGAGACGGCGACGCTGGAAGAGGTCCTGCAGGCGCACGCGCACGGCCTCTACTATTCCGTCTGGACGGCCGACACGCCGCAGGAGCTCGCCCGCGCGCAGGAGATCGGAGTGGACGGCGTCGCCACGAACTTCCCGGATCGCCTGATCGGAGGGGAAGAGGTTGGAGAAGAGTAAGCGCCGCTACGTCTGGACGCTCGGCATGGCGGGGCTCGGACGCAACGTCGGCTGGGGCATGAACAAGGTGTTCACGGCGCAGCTGCTCGGCACGCTCACGAGCTCGACCGGCCTGATCGGCGCCGTGCTCGGTATCGAAGGTCTCTTCGGACTCATCCTGAACCCGCTCTCCGGCTATCTTTCGGACCGTTTCCCGACCCGCATCGGCCGGCGACGGCCGTACCTCTTCGTGGCCTTCCCCGGCGCAGCGATCACGCTCGTGCTGATGTACCTCACGCACAGCCTCGGCGTCGCGATCTTCGCCGTCGTCCTCTTCTACTTCTTCCAGCAGCTCAGCCCGACGCCATACCAGGCGATGATGCCGGACAGCGTCGACGAGCATTCCTACGGCGAGGCGTCCGGCATCCTGAACCTGCTCTGGTCCGCAGGAAACCTGATCGCCTTCCTGGTCGTGCCGCTCGTCTACACCCTCGTGAGCCACATCGGGGGCTTCCTCCTCGGTGCCTTGATCCTGCTCGCGGGCGGGCTCTTTACCGCGTTTGCGACGCGCGAGCCGCGCGCAGCGAAGCAAGCCGCGAGCCTGCCGAAGCTCGACTACGCGCCGCTCCTGAGCGGCGCGCTCCTCAAGTACTATGTCGCGCAGGGGCTCTGGTGGCTCGGTTTCGAGGCGATCGCGAGCTTTTTCACGCCGTACATGGTCCATGCGCTGCACGGCAGCGTGCTCGATTCTGCGCTCGGCATGTCGATCTTCACCGTCGCCGGCATCGCGGTCGCGCTCTGGTTCGGCAGGCTCTACCAGCAGCGCGACCCGCGCCTTCTGCTGTCGCTGACGCTCCTCGTGTTCGCGGTCGCGTCGGCGAGCGGCCTCTGGCTGCACACGGTCGGGGCCGCGTTCGCGCTGCTTTTCGTGGCAGGCATCGCGTGGGGCGGCATCCAGGTGACGTCGTACCCGCTCGCGGCCGACATGCTGCGCCAGTCGCTCCTGCAGCGCGGGCGCACGCCCGCGCAGGCGCAGGAGGAGGGCGCGGCGCTGCACGGCGCGCTCTACGGCGGGGCGAACCTCGTCCAGTCGGTCGGGCTGATGGTCGCGGCGCCGCTCGCAGGCATCGCGATCCACGCGGCGCACGGCCAGTACCAGACCATGTTCCTGGTGAGCTGCGCGTCGCTTGTCGCGGCGCTCGTGCTCGTGCTTCTCTTCGGCCGCGTCGAGATCGCGGCTCCGGCGCCGCAGGCCGCGAATTCGTAAGAAGTCGTCGCGGCGGGACAAACGTTAACTCACCCGTAACAAGGTCCAGTTATGCTGGGCGCGAACGAAAAAGGGAGGGTTACGTTTGCAGCTTTCCATGCGCCGCGCTGCACTCGGGATCGCGCTCGTGTCGACCCTTGCGCTTGCGGTTGCCGGCTGCGGATCCACGACCTCGGCCCCGACGTCATCCGGCCCCGTTGCCCTGCAGGAGACCGGTTCCACGCTCCTCTACCCGCTCTTCAACATCTGGGTTCCGGTCTACACGAAGAGCCACAAGGGCGTGACGATCACCACGGCGGGTACGGGCTCCGGTACCGGCATCACGGACGCCGGCAACGGCACGGTGCAGATCGGCGCCTCCGACGCCTACCTCGCGCCCGGCGCACCCTCCGGACTCATGAACATTCCTCTCGCGATCTCCGCGCAGCAGATCATGTACAACGTCCCAGGCTTCAACAGCACCCACCTGAACCTCTCCGGGCAGGTCCTCGCCGGCATCTACACCGGCAAGATCACGAACTGGGACGACCCCGCGATCGCGGCGATCAACCCGGGCAAGCACCTCCCGAACCTCAAGATCGTCCCGCTCCACCGCGCCGACGGCTCGGGCGACACGTTCCTCTTCACCCAGTACCTCTCGTTCTCAAACCCGACCACCTGGGGCTCCTTGAGCGGCCCGAAGTACGCGACGTCGATCTCCTGGCCCCCGGTGCCGGGTTCGGTGAGCGCCACCGGCAACGGCGGCATGGTCGACTCGCTGGCGCAGAACCCG
>JAJYTV010000189.1 GCA_021792885.1 Bacillota bacterium | reverse complement strand
AGCGAAGGTGCCCGAGGCCCATGCTCCATTGATCTAGTCTCGCCCGCCGAGGCGCCGAAGGTAGCGATCGAGGCGGCGGCCGAGCAGCATCAGAACTGCGCCGCCCAGGATGCCTGCAACTGCGAGCACCGGCCTCATCCCCCTGAGAGCGTCTGCTGCCCGTGAGCCTGCCGGCACGATCCACCATGCAGGATACCACGACTGTACGCGCGGCGTAGCCACCCCTAGGACGGTAGAGTCTGATTGCGCGTGCTCTTCTCCCGTTGTTCGAGGCCCTGCGTACCGCCGGTCCCGCCACGCTCCGGATTCGCCTTTCGACAGGGATCGGGCCGATCAGGATTCCCCGAACACGGACTCTGCGAACGCCACCGAGCGCAGCGGCGATTCAAGGTGCGCCTGCCAAGTGAGGTGCAAAAGAGCCCTGGCCTCCTTTGCCGCGGAGCCCGGCGCCTCACCGCGCGCCGCCGCCTGCAGCGCGAGCGCCGCCTCCGGCGACGCGCCGACGCCGCCTTCCCGTGCGCAGCGCCGGCAGACGAAGCCGCCAAGGTCTACGGGGTAGCGCAAGGGCGGCTCGAGCTCCCCGCCGCAGGACACGCAGCGCGAAAGCTGCAGTCCCCAGCCGTACGCCGTGAGGAGCTCCATCTCCCCCGCGATCCACGCCGCACCGGCGTCCGCCGCCTCGCTCAGGCGCCGCAGCGCCTTCGCGAGCGTCAAAAAGGGCCGCACGGCATCCTCCTCGCCCACCGTCACGTCGCAGATCTCGAGCAGCACCTGCGCCGCGGAGAGACGCAGGAGGTCCTCCTGCAGCGGCCGGAAGGCCTCGATCGGCGATACGCCCGTGATCGTCGGGGTGCGCCCGAGCTCGTAGAGCGTCGCCTGCACCATCGCGGCCGGCTGGAGGATGCTCCCCAGGCGGCTCTTCGCCTTGCGGGCGCCCGGCGCGCGCGCGAGCACCCTGCCCTCCGGCGTCAGGAGCGTGATGCGCCGGTCCGCCTCGCGGTGTTCCTGCACGCGCAGCACGATGGCCTGCACCTCGCGGTAGCCCGGCATGTCTCTCCTACTCCTTCTGCAGCGGCGGCCGCACCGTCAGGACGACCAGCACGGCGAGCAGCGCGAGTCCCACGTAGTCGAGCGGGCCGCGGAAGATGCGTTCGAGCAGGAAGAGCCTGCCCCAGAGCACCGCGACCCCGACCGCGGCGGCCGCGATCGAGCCTGCGAGCACCGCGCCGGCCGCCGCGTCCTTCGCGGCCGCCGCGAGCGGCTGCTGCTCGCGCTGCGCGGCGAGGTCCACCGCGCGCTCCACCGCCGTGTTGAGGCATTCGAGCGAAAGGACGAGTCCGACGGCGAGGAAGAGGATCGCAAGCGACGTCGCGTCGACGCGCTCGACGAAGGCGATGTAGAGGATCACCTCCGCGACGACCAGGTGGACCCGGAAGTTCGCCTCCTCGCGGAACGTCCGCAGCACGCCGCGCCAGGCGAAGCGGAAGGCCCGCGGGCGGATCATCTCGTGATGCCGAGCGAGCCCAGGACTTCCTCCTGCAGCCGCTGCATCTCCTCGTCCTGCGCCGGCGTCTCGTGGTCGTAGCCTAGGAGGTGCAGCGCGCCGTGCACGGCGAGGAAGCACATCTCGCGCTGCAGCGAGTGGCCGTACTCCTCAGCCTGCCGCTTCGCCTGCGGGGCGGAGATGACGATGTCCCCGAGAAGACACGGCTCCTTGGGCCGGCTCTCCTCGAGGGGGAAGCTCAGGACATCGGTCGTCCGGTCGACGCCCCGGTACTGAAGGTTCAAGGCGTGCTGCTCATTGTCTCCGACGATCGAGAGGGACACCTCCGACCCCGCAAGGCCCTGCTGCTCCAGACAGCGCTCGATCGACAGCTCGACGCTCCGCAAGAGTGCGCTGTCGAGGACGATCTCGTCCTCGCGCACCTCGATCTCGACCACCGTTGCGCGCCCCGGGGGGCGCTCCCTCCTCTGCTCTCGCCCGCTACCGCTGCCGCCGCAGGAGATCCTCTAGGCCTTCCGGGTACTCGACGCGCGTGTGGTGCACCGCGCCCAGCACGCGCACGAAGGCCTTCGAAATGAGGTCGAGGTCCCGCAGCGTGAGGTCCGACTGGTCGAGCTGCCCATCTGCGAGCCGCTCGTGGACGAGCCGGCGCACGGTCGCCTCGACGCCTTGCGTCGTGCGCCCGCGCATCGCCCGCACCGCCGCCTCGCAGGTGTCCGCGAGCATCAGCACGGCCGTCTCCCGGCTTTGCGGCTTCGGCCCTTCGTAGCGGAAGTCCTCCTCCCGCGGCGGCGTCTCCGGGTGCTGGTCGACCGCCTTCTGGAAGAAGTACTGCACGAGCGTCGTGCCGTGGTGCTCGCCGATGAACTGCCAGAGCTCCGTCGGCAGGCGGTACTCCTTCGCCATCTCGAGGCCGTCCTTGACGTGCGCGGTGATCACCAGCGTCGAGAGCATCGGCGAGAGCTTGTCGTGCGGGTTCTCCATGTCGGTCTGGTTGTCGATGAAGAAGTAGGGGCGGCGCAGCTTGCCGATGTCGTGGTAGAACGCGCCGACGCGCGCCAGAAGGCTCTGCGCCCCGATCGCGTCGCAGCCCGCGCCGGTGAGGTTCGAGACGATCAGCGAGTGGTAGTAGGTGCCGGGGGCCTCGAGCAGCAGCCGGCGCAGGAGCGGCTGGTCCGGCGCCGAGAGCTCGAGGAGGCGAAGGCTCGTCAGCACGCCGAAGGAGTTCTCGAAGAGCGGCGCCACTGCGAGCGGGATCGCGACCGAGAGCGCCGCGTTCACGACGATCCAGCCCATCTGGCCCCAAAAGCCCGGCGTCGGCGCGTACGGCGCGCCCGCGAGCAGCAGCACGCCGTTCGCCGCGAGACCCATCCCCGCAATGTAGAGCACCGCGCGCAGCAGCTGGCTGCGGTCCGAGAGGCGCTGCACGGCGAGCGCGCCGACGAAGGCCTGCGCCACGAGCACGACGCCCGCGTGCGGGTCGATGCCGAAGGCCGCCTGCAGCAGAAGCGCGATCAGCACGGCCATGCCGAGCCCGACCCGCGCGTCGTAGAGCATCGCGACCAGCACCGTCATCGCCGCGAGCGGGATGAGGTCTGGCGAGACGATCAGGGTGATCCGCGCGAGCAAGAGCTCGCCGACGAAGACGGAGAGCAGGAGGTAGAGATGGCGCTCGTCGCCCATCCCCTGGCGGAAGAAGCGGTAGACGTAGGCGATCAGCGCCCCGAGCCCGCCGAGCGCCATGAGAAGCGCGCCCGCCGCCGCCGGCCAGTTGCTCTGCCCGTGCAAGAGCCCGTACTGGCGCAGGAGCGCGATGTCGCTCTGCGTCACCTTCTGGCCGCTCGCCACGATCAGCTGGCCCTGCTCGATGATCGGCTGCGGCACCGACGCGAGCGCCTGCTGCACCGCGCGCGCCGTCTCCGACGTGCTGACGTGCATGTTCGGCGTCGCGGACGCCCGCTCGACCGCGGTCAGGAAGTAGGTGTCGGCCGCCTGCGGCAGCCCCAGCGACTCGACCCCGAGCGCGAGCGCGTCGCGCTCCGCCGTGATCTGCGCCGGCTGGTAGTTCGCCTGCGCCAGCACGTGCCCCGCGACCGCGATCGCGAGGCGCTGGAGGTTCCCGAGGTCCGACGCGTTCAGCTTGACGATCTGCACGATGTCCGCCTGCGGCAGGCTGATCGCGACCTGCTCCGTCCAGGCCGCCTGGGTCGCGGATGCGGACGCGTTCGCCGGCAGCGCGGCCTGGAGCTGCGTCACCGCGGTGAAGATCTTCGCGATCTTCTGCTGCATCTGCGTCGGGGCCGTCTGGTCCGTGACGTAGACCGGCTTCACCGAGCGCGCCGCCTGCTGGCGCAAGGCCTCGTAGAGCGGCTGGTTCACCTCGCGCCGCGGCGCGTAGATGTCCCGCGTCGAGGTTTGTCCGGCGCGCAGCGACACCTGGCTCGTGAAGAGTCCGGTGAAGAGGATCAGGCTGATGGCGAGGAACGAGATGAGGAGCGCCAAGAGGCGCTGCGGCCCGATCGCCCTGTAGAGGGAGCGCAGCCTGCGCGTCATCGGGATCCCCCTCCCCTCATGGCTCGCGGGGCCGCTGCTCGTAGGCCAGGATGATCTTCTGCACCAGTTCGTGGCGCACGACGTCCCGGTCGTCCAGGTAGACGAACGCGATCCCCTCGATGCGGGAGAGCAGGTCGGACGCCTCCTGCAGCCCGGAGAACTGCCCGCGCGGCAGGTCGACCTGCGTGACGTCTCCGGTGACGACGCACTTCGACCCGAAGCCCATGCGCGTCAGGAACATCTTCATCTGCTCGGGCGTCGTGTTCTGCGCCTCGTCGAGGATGATGAAGGAATCGTCGAGCGTGCGCCCCCGCATGTAGGCGAGCGGCGCCACCTCGAGCACCGCGCGCTCGCGCAGGCGTTCGACCTGTTCCATGCCGAGGATGTCGAAGAGCGCGTCGTAGAGAGGCCGGAGATACGGGTCCACCTTGTCCTGCAGGTCGCCGGGAAGAAAGCCGAGCTTCTCGCCGGCCTCGACGGCCGGCCGCGTGAGGATGATGCGCTGGACCTGGCGGGCCTTCAGCGCCGCGACGGCCATCGCCATCGCGAGGTAGGTCTTGCCCGTGCCCGCCGGGCCGATGCCGAAGGCGATGTCGTGCGTCTGGATCGCCTCGACGTAGGCCCGCTGCCCCGGCGTCTTCGGCCGGATCCCGCGGCCTCTCGTCGTCAGCACGATCGCCTCGGCGGGC
>JAJYTV010000188.1 GCA_021792885.1 Bacillota bacterium | reverse complement strand
GCTGGCGCTCTCCGGAACGACCGGCAGGTCGACGGGTCCGCATGTCTACTTCGGCATCGACTACCACGGCATGCCGGTGAACCCCTGGCCCTTCATCCACTCGAACCCCGTTTCGGTCAACTGAGAGCCGGCCGGAGCGCAGAATCACAGGACAGGACGCGGAAGAGAAGCTCTTCCGCGTCCTGTCGCCGTACATGGCCGTCAGTCGTCTGGAACCACCACCTCAACAGGCCGCACGCGACCCGTGTCGATCTCGAGGAGGAGGCCAAGGAGGACGACGTGGGCGCCGATCCAGTAGCTCTTGCGCAGGCATTGCAGGTCCGCCGCGAGCGATGCCTCGAGGTCGTCCACGGCACGCAGGTCGAGCGGCGGGACAGCCTCCTGCGGTACATCCCGTCTGCGGCTTGACGGCATCGGGCGATCATCCCAGCACGCCGCAACGGGTGTGCGGCATGACGATCACGGCGTCGGTCCCGAGTGCTGGGAGATCGCGAGGGAGCGGATGAGCTCTTCCGTGATCCTCGCGCCCACGTTGCGCAGCACATGCGCCTGCCCTGGCTGCAGATCGAGGATAGGCGTGCACCCGTACCTTCGACGCGTGCAAACTCCACGTCGATCTGCGATGTGCCGCACCGGATCCGCAAGTTCGACGGCGGTGCGCCCTCGCCCACCAGCAGCCGAACGTCGGGTGCGAGTTCCCACGCGCGGAGATCCGCGACGGGCTGCACGTCGTGCGGCCGCTGCGGGCCCCAATGCGTATGTCACGTGTTGTCTGCGTCTTCGACGAAGCGCTTGAGATCTTGCAGCTTGCCTTTCCAGAACGCCTCGAACCTGCCGAACCAAACCTCGTAGGCGCTCTCGAACCCCTCGCGCGAGAGGCGGTAGATCCGCTCCCGACCTCTCGGCGAGACGGTCACGAAGCCGGCATCCGCGAGCATCCGAAGGTGCTGCGCGACAGCAGGTCGAGACATGTTCGGGAACTGGGCCGCGAGACGGACAGCCGGCATCCCGTCCGGCTGGTGGGACAGGATCTCCACGAGTGCTCTGCGGGTCGGGTCGGAGAGGGCCTTGAACACGAGGTCGGCATGCTGCTCCGCATCGTGGCGCGGCCTCGGCGTCATCTCGCCCCGCCTACCACGTTGCGCTGCCCCGCTCCACGAGTTCCTTGAGCCGGCGTACCGTGTTGCCGTCCCAGCCGCCCTCGAAGCCGCGGAACATCGCTTCCCGCATCGAATCCGGCAGCCGTTCCCAGCCGTGGTGCGATAGGCGGACATGCGTGCCTTCCGGTACGGCGGTGAGCCGGATGGTCAGCATGGTCGGCGCAGGCCATGACTCGAAGAGGTCATCCCACTCGAAGCTCAACTCGTTGGGAGGATCGAACACGGTCACGGCGCCGCCGAAGTGGTAAGGTTCGACGCCCTGGAAGAGGCCCGAAAGCACGATGCGGCCGCCGACCTTCGGATCGAACTGGAGGATGGGCTCAAACCACTGACGCAACGCCTCCGGTGTCGCGAGCGCCTGCCACACCTTCTGCGGAGAAGCCTGGATCGTGATCTCCTCTACCACCTCAAGGACGTCCGGTAGCCGATCAGGCATGCGGTCCCCTCCAATTCGTAAGCTTCTTCTTACATATCATCGCCTGCGCTCACCTGTCAAGGTGCTGCCACGTCGGGAGCGTCCAATGCGGTCCCCTCTCCAGGGCATGCCTCGCCTGGCCTGTATCCCCGTTCCACTGCGGCTTCTGAATCCACTGCGAAATGGACATCCACTATGTATTGACAGTCACTATCAACTGCCTCACACTATCGTCGCGCAGGAGATCTCGGACGCCGAAAGGAGGCGCTGCCATGGTGGAAAGGAATTCCCGCCGCTGGTGGGCCCTCGGAGCGATCAGCCTCGCCATCCTGGCCATCACGCTCGACATCACGGTTCTCACCGTGGCGCTGCCGACGCTGGCCGTCGCCCTCAAGGCGTCGGAGTCGCAGCTTCAATGGTTCGTCACGGCGTATACGCTCGCGCTGGTCGCAGGCATGCTGCCCGCAGGTCTCTTTGGGGACCGCTTCGGTCGCAAGACCATGATGGCCGTCGCGCTGGTCCTCTTCACCGCGGGTTCCATCGCTTGCGCCACTGCGCCGGGTCCCGCGTTCTTCATCGTCGCCCGCATCGTGCTGGCCCTCGCCGGGGCAGTCATCACCGTCGTCGCGCTCTCGACGTTTCCCGTGCTGTTCAGCGAGGAGGAGCGTCCGCGCGCAGTCGGAATCTGGAGCGCCGCGAACTTCATCGGACTGCCCCTCGGCCCGATCCTCGGCGGCTGGCTTCTGTCGCACGTGTGGTGGGGCTGGATCTTTTTGATGAATGTGCCGGTCACCCTCTTGGCCCTGGCTGCCGTCCTCCTGCTCGTGCCGGAGTCACGCGCAGCCGAGGCGCCGCGCTTCGACGGAGTCGGTATCCTGCTCTCGAGCGTTGGGCTCGTGGCGCTGATGTATGGGGTGACCGAGGCGGGAAACAGCGGCTGGGGCAGCGCTAGCGCCATCCTGCCCGCCCTTGCGGGCCTCGCGGTGCTCGGATGGTTCGGATTGTGGGAACGCAGGCTCGCGAGTGCGCCAGGGGGGCATCCCCTCGTCGACCTGACCCTCTTCCGCTCGCGCAGCTTCACCTGGGGGGTGCTCCTCACCGCGTTCGGGGCGCTCGGGCTGTTCGGCGTGATGTTCGGGTTGCCGCAGTACGTCCAGGCGGTCATGGGCCTCGGCCCGCAGGCGTCGGGCATCCGACTTCTGCCGCTCGTCGTGGGCCTGATCGTCGGCGCCGTGCCGTCAGACCGGGTCGCGGCTCGGATCGGTGCGAAACTCACCGTGGCGGCCGGGTTCCTGGTGATCGCTGCGGGATCAGCGCTCGGTGCCTCGATGACCGTCGGCAGCAGCGGTTTCTTCGTCGTTGCCTGGACGTTCGTCGTCGGTGCCGGCAGCGGCCTTGGCTTCTCCACCGCCGCATCGGCGGCGCTCGTCGAGCTGTCGTCGGAGCGCAGCGGGGTCGGGTCCGCGCTCCTGCAGGCGGTCATCAAGCTCGGCCCTGCTTTCGGCGCCTCGATCTTGGGCAGCGTGCTGAACTCCACCTACCAGCACGGCCTCAATCTGACAGGGCTGCCTGGGACGGTTGCCTCGGCAGTCAAGGGAAGCGTCTTCGCCGGGATCACAGTTGCCCGCCAGCTTGGCTCGCCCACACTGCTCGCCTCCGTGCGCACCGCGTTCGTCAGCGGGATGGACCACTCGGTTGCGGTTGCTGCCGGCATCGCGGTCGTGGGCGTCCTGCTCGCGCTCGTGTTCATGCCTTCGCGTCGGCACTCCGCAGCTGGCCAGTCCCAGGTGTAGACGGGGAAGATCGCGAAGTCTGGCATAATTGACGGTGGATGGAGAGAGGCCCACGCCCGACAGAGGCCTCTCACGGTCGCGGCACCCCCCCGCGAAGGACGAGGGAGGCGGTCAGAGTGGATGACGTCCCGAAAACTGGACTACGGGAGCGCAAGAAGGCGAAGACGCGTTCCATGATCCAGGCGCACGCAGTCCGGCTGTTCATCGAGCAGGGCTACGACGCGACGTCCATCGACCAGATCGCCGAGGCAGCGGAGGTTTCGCCCTCCACCGTCTTCCGCTATTTCCCCACGAAGCCGGACCTCGTGCTCTACGACGACCTCGATGCGCGGATGTTTGCCGGGTTCCGCAGTCAGCCGCCGGAACTGAGCGCGGTGCAGGCCCTGCGGGCTACGTTCGGCGCGTTCTTCCCCGCAGAGGGCGCAGAACTCGCGGTGCAGCAGGACCGCGAGCAGCTCGTCCGCGCCGTGCCGGAACTGCGGGCCACGGTCCTCGACACGTTCACCCACACGCTGGACGACCTCGCGCACCTGATCGCTGAGCGCGCGGGTCGCCCTGCAGACGACGACGAAGTGCTTGCCCTCACCGGATCGGTGATCGGCATCGCGATCGCAGCGTGGCTCTCGGCCGATGCGGGGGATTGGATCAGCAACTTCCTCCGGCGACTGGACGCCGGCCTTGCGCTGTTGGAGACGGGGTTCCATCTCTAATCTTTGACGTTCTCCCTACGGCTAGGGCCGACGAAAGCCAGGGGTTTGCGCCCGGGCCCTCGGTCACGCTGGCCCCGACACTGATCTGTTTTCTCGTTCAGCCACGCCCCTCTCTTCCGCAAGCGATGTCTGCATGCTGGGCGTCCATTGCAGCCCGCTGACCGCGCATGGTAATGTACAGGACATAGAGGTTGTTCCGAGAGGAGGAGACGCCCATGCTGCGCATCACCAGCCGGATGGGAGCGGGCGTCTCCTTCTTGGTTGCACAGAAGGCAGGACTCTAGCACCGACCAAGGGTGACGTGTGCCCTTTTTGAGGTCGGTGCCGGTTCCCGCCAGTCGATGGCAGGGCGCTGCCGGCATAGCCGGCGGCGTCCTGCCCTTCTGTCTGCTCTGCTCCATGCGGCAGACGCGGGTGGAATCGGACCACCGCCATCGAAGAGGAGTCTTCATGACGGAGGGTGCGAACGATGCCTGTCCCCCACCAGGAGATGCGCCGCATGATCAAGCGGCGGATCCGTGGACTTGAAGGTACGGAACGAATGCGGGTGCTGAAGGCCTGCCTCGAAGAACTCCCAGGCTACTACCAGGGTCCCTACGGCCAGCTCAGGAAGTGGGTTGCGGATCTCATCTCCGAGGCGGAGACCAGGAAGGAGGTCAGGCACCAGGAGACCTTCTTCCT
>JAJYTV010000187.1 GCA_021792885.1 Bacillota bacterium | reverse complement strand
CACATTGAGGACGTTTCCGCCCCGGATGAAGACGTCCGCCGGCCGGATCCCCTGGGCGACAGGGATGAGGTCATATCGGCTGGCTGCAAAGGAGAGTACGTTTCTGCGCATGTTCTCATCTCCGGGGTAACGAGTCTTGGACATGCGGTTCCCTAAGGAATACCTTCTCGGGGCGACGGTCGAGGCAGAGGAGGAGCGGCCGCACCTCCGACAGGCTCGCGAGGAACCAGTAGAGCGCATAGACCATCTCCGAGCGCGCGGGAGACTCCTGGCGGGCGGGGAGCTCCGCGGCGCGCACCGAACGCTGCAAGAGCGATCGCAGCGAGCGCGAAGACCGGGTGAGCCCCCTTGCCTGCACGCCCTCGGTGCGCACCAGCCCCTCGAGGATCTGGTGGACGAGAGCGAACGGGTGGGCCTGCTCCACCTCGTGCCCAAGCGCCTGCACCACAAGAAGGCGCTCTGCTGCCGCGTCCGCCGCCTCTTCCAGGAGGCGCGCCTTGAGGGCCCCGGTGCGCCGCGCAGGACGATCGCACTGTCCGCGCCGTCGCGGGATGCCCGCTCGATCGTCTCCAGGATCGCCTGCTGTTCTGTCTCCCGCTCGAGGAGATGCCTCCCCGAAAGCCCACCTCACGTGAACGCCGGGAAGGGCCGCTCCGCTGGGGGAGGTGGTGCAAGCGGCACTGTGCGCGCCACCGGCCAGGGACATCCGGACGGACATCCGTCCTACCACCCCTGCCCGTGCCGTCGATCGGGCCGGTGGTGATGGCGCCATCCGTCCCTTCACTGGTCACCGGATATTCCTGACAGCGCCATTTTCTCCTGCTGCACGCAGCATTGGCCCGCTCCCCGACGGGCTGCGGGCCAACGGCCCAGCGGCTAGGGACCAGTCTCGCGCAGGCGCGCCTCGAACCGCCAGACGAGCACCGCCGCGTGGGCGCGCGGCAGGATCATCTACGGACGGAAGGCGCCACCTTCATACCTTTGCATGAGGCCGCAGCGGATCGCCGTCGCTTGTAGTACTCCTCCTGGAAGTTCATCGCGCCGCTGATGCCGCCTCCCATCACGGTCTTCACCTGCAGCGAGAAGTTCTGGATCTTGGCCAGGTTGCCCCACAGCGCGCTTCCGGCCATGCGTGCGCGCTTGCGGAGCCCGAGGCCGCAGCCTATCGACACGGGAGCAGAGGGACGCGAGGCGGCACTTCCGCGGCCGGCAAGCACCAGTGCGGAGAGCAGCGGCACGCCCACTGTTTTGGCGAGTCCTATGCGGCTTCACCTCCCGATTTCCGCGCCAATCCGCTCCACGAGTCCCTTTTTCAGCGGGATCCATCGTCGACCGGGCCGCAGCCGGCGGCGATCTGCTCCGTGAGAAGCGATGTGCGGCCAGGACGCAACGGGCATCAGGGACGCAGCGCCCCAGTCATTTGCATCAAGACGGCTAGATCGTTTGCCTCTCGCCCGGGTCGAACGGCCAGCCCATACTCCAAACAACCCAAGGCGAGATCGGGGCATGCGAGCGCCCGACGCAACAGGGCCATGGAGGAAAGGGAGCGACCCGCCCTTGATCACGTCTCAGGACTACGTACGGCCCGCATCCGCCGTCGGCGACACCCGCGCACTGTGCGGATGTACCCTGTTGGACGCCGCCGCGGCGGTGGCGCGTCGCAGTCCGGACCGCGTGGCACTGGTAGACGGGACGGAGCACCTGCGCTGGGTGGATCTCTTGGACCGCGCCGCGCGGCTGGCCTGCGCGCTGCGGGATGCGGGCGTCGGCAAGGGAGAGCCGGTCGGCATCCAGATGCCGAACGGTTGGGAGTTCGCTGCAGCGCACCTCGCGCTCGCCCAGCTGGGCGCCGTCACCGCAACGGTCCACACGCCGTACGGCCCCGCAGAGCGCACACGCCTCCTGGAGCAGATCGCCGCGGCGCATCTCATCACGCTCGCGCCGCAAGCAGACGGCAGCCGGCTGCCGGTCCTCGTCGACCGGTCCGGCGATGCCGTGCAAACGCTCTGGCCGCCCACGTCGCAAGTCTCCCTCCCGGCGTCGCAGGCGGCTCCCTGCGACCCCCTCTCGATCTTCTTCACTTCGGGTACGGAGTCGCCACAACCGAAGGTCTGCCTGCACAGCCACGACGGTCTCGTATCGAATGCGCTCTGGGTCGCGTCCGACGCTCCGATCACCCCGGACGACGTCATCCTCTCCGGAAGCGCCTTCACCCACCTCTTCGGCACGCTCGCCCTGCACCTCAGCCTCGTCACCGGCGCGCGGCAGGTCGCGCTCGACCGCTTCGACGCCCTGCGCTTCCTGCAGATCTCCGCCAGGGAGGGCGTAACGGTCGCGTTCCTCGTCCCGGCGCACCTCGTCGACCTCCTGCGCAGCGTGCGCGAGACCGGAGTGCCTGCAGGCCTGCGCCTGCGGGAGATCCGCGTAGCCGGGGCACACGTCCCGCCGGGGCTCGTGGAGGAGGTCCGGGCTGAGCTCGGGGCTTCGGTCGTCGTGCACTGGGGCATGTCCGAGCTGGGCGGAGGCATCTACACCCACTACCTCGACCCGATCGAGGTGGCAGCCGGCACGATCGGCCGGCCGACCCACGGTTCCGCTGCGCTCATCGTCGACGACGACTTCCGCCCGGTGCGGGCGCCCGGAGAGGTCGGGGAACTCCTCTTCCGCGGCCCGTCCCTCTTCCAGGGTTACTACGGCGCCTCGGACGTCACGCGCGCCGCCTACATCGAGGTGGACGGCGTGCACTGGCTGCGCACCGGGGACCTGGCTGCCTGGGCGGAAGGTGGGCGGATCGCCTACCGGGGACGCAAGAAGGACCTGATCAACCGCGGTGGCATGAAGGTCAGCGCGCAGGAGGTAGAGTCCGTCGTCGCGCGCATGCCGGGCGTTCTCGCGGCGGCCCTCGTGGCGGAGCCGGACGCACGGCTCGGGGAACGGGGCTGCCTCTTTTTGCGCATAGAGCCCGGCAGCCGGATCGCACTCGAGCAGGTGCAGACGCATCTGGCCGTGGAGAGGCTGGCCCGCTTCAAGTGGCCGGAGCGCGTGGTCGTCGTCAACGAGCTGCCGCTCACGGCCACCGGCAAGGTGGCCAAGGGGACGCTGCGCCAGTGGATGTACGACCGCGCGCCGACCGCCTAGCATCCCGCGGAATCTAACCGAAGGGGGGTGCTCCAGGGACCCTGTCTTGCACGGAGCCGCGTGACGGATCAAGCCGCGCCAAACCGGAAATCGAGGGGGGAAACGGATTGGATACAGCCGCAGTGGACAGGCGCACTGCCATCGAGCCGGGAGCGGTGCTGGCGCGCCTCGACCGGCTCTCGGTATGGTCCCTGCCCTACCTGTTCGTCGGTGTGATCGGCCTCGGCTTCCTATTCACCTTCTTCGACATCTTCGACATCAACGTCTCCTTCATCCAGACGTGCGGCCAGATCGTCCAGGGGTGCACCCCGGTCAACGCCAACGGCTTCTTGGGCCTGCCGGTGCTGATGAACCTCGTCGGATACGTCATCGGCACCCTGATCCTGAGTCCGCTGGCGGACCGCTTCGGACGGCGGAACATGCTGCTCGTGACGATGGTGATCACCGGCCTCGGGTCGTTCTACACGGTGTTCATCCACAGCCTCGGGCAGTTCATCATCGCGCGCACCATCACCGGCATCGGCATCGGTGCGGACCTCGCGATCGTCAATACGTACATCAATGAGGTGGCGCCGCGCAAGAGTCGCGCCAGCTACACGTCGCTGATCTTCATCCTCTCGGCGGCCGGGGCGTTCCTCGGCATATGGCTCGGACTGCTCCTTACGACGCCGGCGACGCCCTTCCCGCTCGGACTGCCCTTCGCCATGGCGGGCCCGCACTTCGCCGCCGGCTGGCAGGTCATGTACCTGATCGGCGCCGTGCTGGCGCTTGTGGGCGTCCTGATGCGCGTCCAGCTGCCAGAGTCTCCGCGCTGGCTCATCAGCCGCGGTCGAACGCAGGAAGCGGACGGGATCGTCCGCGCGATGGAGGACCTCGCGTCCATGCGGGGACCGCTCGCCGATCCCGGCGCACCGCTGCCGATCAAGCAGGAGCCGTTCGCGCCGTACGGCGAGATCGCCCGCAACCGCGTCTACCGCAACCGCACCATCCTCCTGCTCGTCATGTGGTTCATCAGCTACATCACCGTCTACTCGTTCGCCGCGGGGTTGACGAGCGTACTCACCGCGATGCACTACCCGCCGCCGGAGGCGGGCCTGATTGCAGCGTTCGGCACGATCGGCATGATCCTCAGCGCCGTCTTCGCCTACCTCTGGGGCGAGCGCCTGGAACGCAAGGCCTGGGTGCCGATCTCCGCGGTGCTCACGTTGCTCGGGGGCGCGCTCGTAGCGCTCGGCAGCACGAACTTCCTCTTCAGCGTGATCGGCGCGATGGTCATCTTCTTCGGCTTCAACCTCTGGATCCCGGTCGCCTACAGCTGGTCGACGGAGAACTACCCGACGCGCGCGCGAACAACCGGCTTCGCTCTCGTGGACGGGATCGGTCACATCGGCGGCGGGGTCGGGATCATCCTGATCGCGCCCCTCCTGCCCCACCTCTCGGTGCTCGAGGCGATGCTGCTGATCGGCTCCTTCCTCGTCGTCGGCGCGATCATCGCCCAGTTCGGCGTGAACACGCGCGGCCGGGCGCTCGAGGAGGTCTCCCCCTAGCCGCACACAGCGCGCCTGCCCTCAGCGCGCCGCAACAGGGCGGCAGCCCGACCCCCGCCTGGGTCGGGCTGCCGCCCTCGCCGTGCCGCTCAC
>JAJYTV010000186.1 GCA_021792885.1 Bacillota bacterium | reverse complement strand
ACGCGGACCTCGGCATCCGGCTGCACAAGGCCGGCTACCGCACGCTGATGGTCAACTCGGACACCTACGAGGAGGCCAACGCGGACTTCGTCAACTGGGTACGCCAGCGCTCGCGCTGGGTGAAGGGCTACATCCAGACCTGGATCGTGCACATGCGCCACCCTGTGCGCCTCTGGCGGGAGCTCGGCACGAAGGGCTTCCTGGGCTTCCAGGCGATGATCCTCGGCACGCCCCTCACCTTCGTGCTGAACCCCGTGCTCTGGGCGCTCACCACCGCGTGGTTCCTGACCGCCGCAGGCATCATCCAGGCGATCTTCCCGACATGGGTCTACTACGCGGGCATGCTCAGCCTGCTCAGTGGCAACTTCGTCTTCTCGTACCTGAACATGGTCGCCGTCGCGCGGCGGGGTGAGTGGGATCTCGTGGAGAGCGCGATGACCGCACCCGCCTACTGGTCCCTGATGTCGATCGCGGCGTGGAAGGCACTCATCCAGCTCGCGCTGCGTCCCTCCCACTGGGAGAAGACGGTGCACGGGCTGGCGCGCGGCGCGCCCCAAAGCCCGCCGACCGGACGCGGTGCGCGCGGGGTCGCGTCGTGAGCGCCATCGCGCGGCCGGGCACCGCGGAGATTGCGGCGCCCCTCGCCGTCCGCGTCGGGGAGCGGGCCCGCACGCGGGCGAAGGAGGCGCTGCCCCTCGCCGTCGCGCTCGGCCTGATGGATTTCCTGCTCGGGCTCTACATCAACCTGCGCCTGCACTACATCTCCGGAGACGCCTTCTCGCGCGTCGCGAACGCCTACGACGTGATCTACGGGCGCGATCCGCACCTCGCGGCCGTCGGCTTCATCTGGAACCCCCTGCCGTCCCTGCTGGAGATCCCGCTGCTCTTGCTGAAAGACGTCTGGCCGGCGCTCTCGCAGGACGCCCTTGCCGGTCTCTTCGTCAGCGCGGCGTTCGCCGGCGTCGCCGTCTACTACCTGAGCGACACCCTGCGCCTCTTCGGCATCGGGACAGTCTGGCGGATCCTCTTCACCCTGCTCTTCGCCTTGAACCCGATGGTTGCGTTCTACTCCGCGAACGGCATGAGCGACATCATGCTGGTCGGTGCCCTGATGGCGGCGGTGCGCGGCACGGTCGCCTACGTGCAGGGAAGGTCGCTCGGCGACCTGATGGCGGCGGGCACCTGGCTCGCCATCGCCTTCGGCATCCGCTACGAGGGCGCGCCGCTCGGTGTCTTCCTCGCGATCGGCATGGCGGCCGGGCTGTGGGGAATGCGCTGCGGCCGGAGCGAGATCCGCGGGGCGATGCTGATCCTGCTCGCGCCGCTGCTCTATGTCTCGGGCCTTTGGATCTACGTCAACTGGCTGATCATGAAGCGGCCGCTCTACTTCCTGGATTCGGCCTACGGCAATCTCTCCCAGACCTCCATCGGAGGGTATGTGCTCCAGGACACGGCGCTGCAGGCTGCCAAACACGATGCACTCGGAACGCTGCTCTTCGTCGGGCA
The DNA here is from genome assembly GCA_021792885.1 of Bacillota bacterium. GTDB lineage: Bacteria > Bacillota > Sulfobacillia > JAJZYS01 > JAJYTV01 > JAJYTV01. The sequence continues at coordinate 3,296 of JAJYTV010000186.1, read as the reverse complement.
CATGGCGCTCCTCTTCTGGCCGGTGCTGCCCGGGATGGTCGCCGCGATGGCGCTCGCGGTCGGGCGGTGGCGCGACCCGATCGCGCCGGTGCTGATCGGTGCGACGGTCGGCATGCCCCTGCTGCAGGCGGTGCTCATCTTCCAAGGGCACAGCGGCGGCTGGGCACGCTACTTCATCTACTACATCCCGGACGGATTCCTGCTCGTGACCTTCGCGGCGAGCAGGCTGCGGCGCGCGTGGCTGCGCAACCTCGCCCTCGGCGCGGCGCTGCTGTGCTGCATCGGCGGCAACGCACTGAACCTCCATGAGGAGACGACGTCGAACGTCGTGGGCTACGGCGACACATCCACCGTTCGCGGCATCCTGGCGAACCGTCCGTTCCACATGTTTCGAGAAGACAACCAGATCGTCGCCTACCTCGACGCGCACCCGCACCTCACGGTGCTCGTCGACTCCTACCTCGGCTACCCGATCGTGCTGCGCGTGAAGAACCCGAAGCAACTCGTGATCACGTCCGACACCGAGTTCAAGAGCATCCTGGAGAATCCGGCAGGACGGGTGGACGCACTGCTCGTGCCGGCCCCCATCGATGTCCAGGTCCTCGACGCCGTGAACCGGGCATGGCCCAAACTCTGGGCGGGGAAGGTCCCGTGGGCGCACCTGATCCTTGGCTTCCACGGCCAGACGCAGTGGCGGCTGTACGCGGTCGGCGCCGGGGCGCCGTAACGGCTGGGGCGATACGCCTGCCGATACCGGCAGCCCGGGACCGCTACTGAAAGCGCATGGAAGGGAGGCTATCCTCCCCGGTACAGGGAGGTGATGCCGTTTTGGTCGGGCGTTTCGCACTCCCCGGTTCCGCGGTCGGGCTCGTCGCACTCCTTGCTATCGCAGCACCGGCGCTCGCGTCCGGCAACGACAGCAGCAATGGGACGCCGCTCAGCCTATCGATCCAGCAGGAGAGTGGAGGGCAGTACACCTTCACTGTCTCGAAGTTCAACGGCGGAGCGACCCACGTCGACTTCTACCGGGTGATCGATGCGAGCCTCGACGCGGACAAGCGCGGTGGCGGCGCGCTGATCGGCAGTTGCGCCCCGGGGGACAAGAACGGGACCACCGTACAGGACCAGGTGCTGACCTGCACCTTCACGCCGGGAGCCGCGTTCTCCACGACGGGCACGCTGCAGGTCGTCGCGGCGGAGTACAGGAACGCGAACCGCGGCCGCGGGGACGGCGAGAACAATGAGGTGAAGGAAGAGTCGAACGCCGTGACGATCAGCGACGGGATCCCGCAGAACAACCTGCCGGAGGTGCCGTACGCGGTCGTGCTGCCCGCCCTCGGGCTTGCCGCCGTGTGGCTCGTGGCACGCGGTCGGCGCGTGCGCGCGGGCTGACGGCGATTACGAGAAGCGGCCGGCGCCTGCGCCGGCCGCTTCTCGTTGGGTTCCGCGCCGCGCTGGAGGCGGCGCGGAGGGGCGAAGGGCGACGTATCGCGTCGAACGGTGGGGGGCCCTCATCTCCTCCCGTTCGGCCCCGTTCATGATGTCAAGTACGGGGAAATGGACCTGGCACACGCACGAATAGAGCGATTTTTACGGAAAAATGGGCAGCGTAGCAGGGTATTCGCGGGTTTGGCGAATTAACTTGGCAGAGCTTGGCCATGTAATCAAGCGGGAGGTGGCACCTGAGGATGCGGGTGCTCGGAATGGATATCGGCTTCGGCCGATGCAAGGGTGCACTGGATGGAAGTACTGCGGAGTTCCCGGCCTTCGTCGCTGCGCCTTCCGCACTGGACCTCGGTGAAGTCCACACGCGGAATCTGCTGACCGACCCTGATGGTCATGTCTGGATTTATGGTGAGGATGCGATCCTGGAAGGCGGCGCGCGGATCACGCTGGCGCCGGACAAGATGCGCCGCGAGACCGAGCGGGCGCGGGTGCTGGCACTGATGGGCGAACTCTTCGCCGACTCTCCGATGGGCTACGTCGACCGGATCGTGACCGGCCTGCCGGTGGCGGAACTGGCGCCGTTCAAGGACGAGATGGCGAGCCTGCTCAAGGGCCCGCACAAGTTCAGCATCGGCAAGCGCAACTACAACATCACCGTGGGCGACGTGCGCGTGATCCCGCAGGGGGCGGGCGCGTACTACTCCCTGGTGCTGCAGGACGGCAAGGAGTCCGGGGACGCGAAGGCCTACGCCGGGCGTACCCTGATCGTCGACGTCGGCTACCGCACGGTCAACCTCGTGACGCTGGACAACGGCCACTACGTGCCGCAGTACAGCACGACGCTGCCCAAGGACGGCATCCACAACCTGCACCTCGAACTCCGCCGCGCGATCGCGCGCCAGTTCTCCGGTTACGACGTCGGCATCGCCGAGGTCGACAAGGTGTGCCGCTCGCGCTCCGTGCTGGTCGACGGCGAGGTGACGCGCATCGACGAGCTGGTCGAGGCGGCCGCGTCGTCCCTCGGAGAGCGGGTCATCGAGCAGATCGAGACCTACTCCGACCCCCGCTCCGTCGCGAAGGTCATCCTGACGGGCGGCGGCTCGGCGCTCTTGCAGCCGGTGTTCGCGCCGCAGTTCAAGAACCTCGTCGTACCGCCGCACGCATCGCTCGCGAACGCGATCGGCTACCTCGAGTACGGCAAGTGGGTCGCGCGTCGCGAGCCGCAGCCGGTGGGAAACGCGGAGGCCGCAGCCGCCGCCGAGGAGTAGGCGGAGGGATCGAAGGTCTGAAGAATCGCAGGGAGCCGGGACGGCGAGTCCCGGCTCCCTCTTCGCAAGCTGTGCCAGCGCCCCCTCGCTTGCCGCGGTGGGCTCCATCCAGGCGAACATGGGGGCGCTGCGATTGCTTCGGCACGCCCGCTTCCGGGAGCCTTCCCCGCGGGAGCGGCGGCGAGGTCGTATACTGGAGTCCTAGGGCCACCCCCCGCGAGGAGGGTCGGCCGATGGTCCGCCGCCCAGGGGAGGCCGGATGCGCGTGCCGAGGTGGAGATGGCCGGTCCTGGGAGCGCTTCTCGCTGCGGGCATGCTCATCGCGCCCGTCAGCGCCGGTTCCGTCGTGTCCGACAGCGTCCACGTGCGTCCCGTGCCGCGGCCCCCTGCGCGCGCGGCGACGGTCCCGCTGCCGCAGACGAGCCTGCAAGGTGCCTGGCAGCAGATGGTGCACGAGAATCCGCTGCTCCAGCAGGCAGCCGTCTCGGCCTACGCCTACGACCTCACGACGCACCGCGCGCTCGCCGCCCTGAATCCCCAGCAAGAGCAGATCCCCGCCTCGGTGACGAAGATGTTCACGAC
>JAJYTV010000185.1 GCA_021792885.1 Bacillota bacterium | reverse complement strand
AGTCTCCGGCTGGTCGTCGGGCTCCAGATCTGGCGGTAGGTCATCGTCCACCCCCGAAGCCGACGCCGCGGCAACCACAGGTGGCTCCGCCGGCAGAGCCAACTTCCGTGGCGGCTGCTGCGTGTGCGCTTCCGCCCATTCCTTACGGAACGCCTGCTCCCAAGGGATGGTCTGCGCGAGGAACGCCTGCTGTGGGCTGCCGTTCACCATGAAGCGACAGACAGCCTGGAACTTGGGCAGTCGGATGAAGTCGTCGGCTCCGAAGTTGAGGGCGTCCTGGCTTTCAGCGTTGACCTGCACCATGTTGGCGTAGACCCGCATAAAGCGCTTCATGAACACCTCAGCCTCCTCCACCAGCTCGAACTGGTGGACGATCAGGTTCTGCGCCAGGGCCTGCAGGCCCTTGATGACCTTCTCCGACGCGATCTCGCCCAGGAACCGGACGGCTACGGTGGTTTGCGCGCCGAAGGCGCGGCCCTCGGCCAGGATGTCGAGGAAGCCCTCCGAGATGAAGTTCTGCGCCTCGTCGAGCACCAGCGACACTGGCACGCGGTCGGCCTCCGAGATGTCAGTCTGTGCCTGCAGCGCGTGCCAGAGCATCGTGATCAGCATGATCCCGAGCAGTCGGGCACCGCTCTTGCCGAGTTTCGACTTGTCGAGGTTCGCGATCAGAACCGCACGGCCCTGAACCACCTCGCGCATGTCGATCTGCCGGCGCCCTTCGCTGCTCTCCAGCGCTGCACGGATCAGGGGGTTACGGAGAACCTCGTCGAGCTTGTTGCGTGGGGCCGCGAGGCCCTCCTCGATGAAGCGCGGGTTGTTGGCGGCCATGTTGGTGAAGGTGATCTGCCAGTATTGCTTCTGGTGCGGGTCGCGTACCCCACGGATGATCCGGTTGCGGAACTCCTCCTCCGTCATCAGCCGGTAGACGTCGGTGAAGTTGGCTTTGTCCCCGAGTACGTCGCGCACCGCCAGGATCGAGTTTCCAAGGAACTCACGCGATCTGGCACGGATGGCCTCGTCGCCAAACACCTCGGTCAGGCCCTCAAGCACGTTGTCTGCGAGGACGGCCTCGTTCACCGATGCCAGCATCGGGTTCACGGTCCATGGGCAGTTGGGGTCAGCGGGGTCGAGGTAGATCACCCGCCGATCACCGGGCACAATGCCGAGGGCCCGCTTCGCGGTGTCCTTGCCGATGTCGATGAGCACGATCGCCTTCTGCTGCCCTCTGCTGTCGTGGTAGCGGCTGTCCACCTTGATGATGTTCAGCAGGTCCGTAGTCTTGCCGGAGCCCTGTGACCCGATCAACAGCACGTTGAACTTGCGATCCCCTTCAGGAATGCCCACGATGCCGCTCTCGTCCTGAAGGATCGCAAGTTCCTGCTCGCGGGGGATCGTACGCGGCGCGGGGCCGCGGCGGACCAGGATACGGTTCAGGGAGTTGACGCGCAGGCGCGCGGTTGGCAGGTGGATGATCGTAGCCAGCGGGAACGAGAACATCGTGTAGGACTTGAAAAACGCAAGGCTCGGTACACGAGCGTAGAGCCACTCCGTCCAGAGATTCTTCGCCATCCAGACCGTCGACGCACGAAACGTGTTCTCGCCATCGGCTTCCTTGAGCGCGCCGAAGACCCGCTGAATACCGTCCCAAGTGTCCGCCGCGAGGCGCATCTCCACCTTGAAGGATGACTTGCCGTAGAGCTGCAGCGCGTCCTTCACGACCTGGCTCTCGGCGTAGCCGACGCCGGGGGCCGCCGGGTCCGTCGTCTGCTCGGCACGGGCCTTGTACTCGATGCTCCGGATGTGATTACGTAGCTCGGAGTGGACCGCTTCCGAGGGGATCGGCGTTAGGAGGTACTGGAAGCGAACCCCGCCGTCGGCGCGGTCCAGCGCCTGCACCATGCTCTCGATGACGCTGTTCTGGTAGTCCTTCTGCGTCTCGGTGGCATGCCGCCAGTGCTTCGTGAGCCCGATCTGCTGTGCGAACGGCCAAGGCCTCTTGTGGTCCTTCCAAGGCTCGAAACGGACGTTGGTGTACTTGGACCGCCAGATGTCCTCGACGGCGTGCAGCCATTCGAAGGGGGCAGCCAGCAGGAAGTGGATGTCCCCCTCCGCCTTGCGCACGATCTCGAAGGCAAAGGAGTTCTGCCCCATCGCGCCGCCGGCGTAACGGGTCAGCATCTGGCCGTGGATGGCATCGAGCGCGGACATGACCTCGTAGGGGGTGGCGGTATCGTCCGGGCCGAGGATGATCTCCTCGACGCGCATCGCCTGCACCCGGCGTAGTCGCATGTAGTAGCGGTAGGCCGTTATCACCAACGCCACCACAAGCGCCAGAGCCAGCGCCCAGAGCAGGAAGTGGACAATCGCTGGGAGCACACCCGACACCATTTGCCCGATGGTGCTGGGGGCCACAGGCTTCGCTGTGGAACCGCCGTGGTGCGAAGGAGATCCCGGCTGGTGGTCAAGGTATAGGAACAATCCGAAGAGAGCTACAGCCCAGAGCACCAACGATGTGCGCGGAGTACCGTTCATCGTGCAACCTCCCTTCCTCAGACTCCATCATCGAGAATGCCGCGCAGGCTCTGCGCGAGCTCCTCGCGCATGCTGCTGTCCTCGTCCGTTTCCGTCGGAGCGCTCGGAGACACGGAGACACCTCCTTGGCGCAGGAGGTTCTTGATCTCTGCGATGTCCGCCTCGATCCTCGCAAGGCGCTGGCCGACGTCCGAAGAGCCTGCCGCCTGACGCAGGGCCAGGCGAATAAAGGACGAGCGGTTGACGCCCACCGACTTGCAGCCGGCGTCGAGGAGTTTCATCTCCTCGTCGGTGAGTCGAAGCGTGAAGTGCGTGGACAAAGACACCACCTCGAATCCTTAGTGCCAGGTTTGAAGCAGCAGGACGATCAGGGCCCCCGTCAGGGCTGCGATCGCAGGCAGGAGCTCGTGTAGATACGACGCCTCGACGCCCGGAGGATAGCGCGAGAAGAATGCCTCTACCGCTTTGTAAAGGCGTGCCAAGAGGCATCACGCTCCCCCGCCGACGCGCTGAAACACACCGGTCTTTCCGGCTGGCGTCCTGTCCACCAATACGAGGCGCCAATGCCGAGAGCGCAGCAGCGATCGCGCTCCGGGTTCATCCAACGGCCACACTACGTAACTGGCGGAGGGATCCCAGCGGGCGACGAAGGCAGGCACCGGCATGGACCCCTCGCTGGCCTGCAGGTACTGGCTCCACCACGGAGCGTGCGTCCAGAGTTCGGCCCTGCTGTCCAGAAACGGGCGAGGACCGTAGAGGTCCATGGCGTTGCCGAAGCTGTAGTACGGCAACACGTTCGTCGCGTTATGCCTCCGCAAATACGCGAAGGCAGCCAGCGGCTCGGTCACTTGCACAGGCACGGATGCCGACGCCGCCACCGAGAACGGACCCAGAGCGATCGGAACCGCAAGTAGAGCGGCCGCCCCGAGTCGCCCAGCGCGCCGCTCCATCCGGCGGAGCCGCATCGGGACGAGAGGAGCCGTTACGGCCAGAACCGTCAGTGAGAGGTACGGCGCGAACCTTGCAGAGATCGCTGTCGCAACGAGCCAAGCCAAGGTCCACATGCTGCCCGTCTCGTCGCCCTTCCGCGACGCTCGGCGAACGGTGTAGAGCAGCGCGATCAGCACGATCGGTGCCATGAGACATGAACCTGCCTGCAACAGGTTCAGCGAGCCCCACTCCTGGATGGTGTTCACTACGCCAGGCGAGAAGATGGACGAGAGGAAACTGCCCGCGGTTGCGATCCCCCCAGGATGCACGAAGGAGAGCGCCAACGATGCCACTGTCGGCCAGAGAATCTCCCGCCGGCGGCCGAAGAATGCTTCGGAGGCCAGCAGCACCGGGGCTAGAAAGACCGAGGCGTGCAGGTTGGCCCACAGGGGCACGACGGCTGCGACGAACACGATCAAAGGCCAGTCGATCCCCTTCCTGTGGCGCAGCACCGCCCAGACGCCGAAAGCGAAGAAGAGATACGAAAAGATCTGAGGTCGTGGCGACATGCCGATAGTCATGGAAAACGCCGTGACTGCGGCGAGGACGAGCCCCCAGAGTCGCCCTGCCCGCTGAGCGAAGAGGGCGATGAAGAGGCCTGTCGCCACCAGTACCGGCGCGAGCCCCCAGACCAGTCCCTGCACCCCCCAGTGGTCGTAGAGCAGGGCGGCGATTACCCCGAATAGCCACTCGCTGTTCGACCAGGGGTGCCCGTACATCGCCTGGGTCATCACGTTGCGCAGTGGGACGTAGCCGTGCGCCAAGATGAAGCGCCCGTTTGCGATGTCCATGAGCACGTCGCCAGAGAAACCATGCCGGGCCAGCGAGATGATCAGGATGGATGATGCCAGGAGCGTAACTCCCGCGACCCACACTGCCCTGCTACGTCGTGACCGAACACCCGCCATGCCCTAACCCCTCCTCGAGGAAGTCGATTGTGTCTCCCACGGCCAGCCAGCCGGCCATGCCGGCTGGCAACTCGATCACCTTCCGGGCCCTGCGGACCAGGGGGCCAAACCGCCACGGGCGTAAGACGCCTTCCCATACCACCCGGTTGTCGCGGTCCAGGTAGATCACGTAGAGCGGATAGCGCATCCCGAGCATGTGGACGCTGTTGCATGGCTCCAGCACCAGCCCTTCACCTTCAGGCAGGCTCCGGGTGCCGAGCAGCCCACGCGACCGTTCGCGGATGGTCCTCGCCAGGACGCCGCGCTCCGCGAGCATGAGTCCGTCTCTGTCTCTGACGATCTGCACGGCATCACCTCGTTTCAGGAGATGGAAGGCTTTGCGACGCCACAAGGTCGACG
>JAJYTV010000184.1 GCA_021792885.1 Bacillota bacterium | reverse complement strand
GGAAACCATGCCGGGGAGCGACCTTTCCATGCGCGTATGGTGCACCACTCCTTCGCTGTAGTGTGCGCACCGTACCATGGCCGGATTCACATGCGATTTTTGCAATTCAGAGCATCACCGAACGGCATGGAGATGAGGTGAACACGGCGACGCCGGCGGCACGACCGCTTGAGGGCGCAAGGAGGCCGCGCCGAATGGCGCGGCCAAGACAGACGTCACGACTTGCAGTTCCCGACCGTCGTGGGCAGGATCGGGAAAGCTCTTGCAGACAAAATGCCGATAGTCAGGCCGCCTCACAGAGGCGGCCTGACTGATCAGAAGAGGGCGCCCTCTTCCGCATTGTCATCCGCGGCTTGGCGTGGCGTAGCGCTCCACGATGGTGCGCGTCGCGTAGTACGCGGCGGGGTCGTCCGGCTCGTGCGGGTTGCTCTCCTCCCCCGAGGGCGGCCTGACTCCCGCGAGCGGGCCGGTCGACGCGCCGTTCAGGTAGAGAGACCGCGCGAGGAGGCGTTCGCGGATGAACTGCACTTCGCGGGCATCGCGGGTGAAGGCGGCGGCCGCAGGTGCCGTTCCCGCGCCGCTCGCAAGCTGCACGGCGCGCGCGAGCGTGCCGGCGCGCATCACGCTGAGGAAGGGGCCGAAGATCTCCTCCTGGTGCAGGCGGCTGTCCTGCGGCACGTCGTCCGCCACGACCGGTCCGATGAAGTGGCCGGGGCCCTGCCCGTCGCCCGGGCGCAGGACGGCGGCGTCGCGGGCGGCCTGCGAAGCGTAGCCGCGCACCCGCTGCAGTGCGGCGGCACTGACCAGCGGGCCGTAGCGGTGGTTCTCCCATGCGGGACCGCGGTCGGACGCGTACTCGTCGATCGCCTGCAGCAGCGCATGCAGGAACTCGTCGTGCACCGCGTCGAGCAGGACGAGATGGGCGGTCGACGTGCACTTCTGGCCCTGGTAGCTGAACGCGGAGCGGACGACCTCCTGCACCGCCCAGTGGAGGTCGGCGCTCGCCGTGACGATCGTCGCCGCCTTGCCGTCGGTGCGGGCGACGAAGCGCCTGGGGTGCTCCTGTCCCGCGCTCCAGGTCGACGCGGCCGCTTCCACGGCAGCGCCTCCGCTGCGGGACCCGACGAACGACGTGAAGCGCGTCTCGGGATGGCGCACGAGAGCCTGCCGCAGTCCGGGGTCGTCCCCCGTGACGATGTTCAGCACGCCGGGCGGCAGCCCCGCATCGTCGAAGGCCGAGAGCGCCTGGTGCGCCGCGACCGGTGCGACCTTCGACGGCTTCACCACGACGGTGTTGCCCATCGCGATCGCCGCCGCGGCGATCCCCAGCGGCAGTGCCGCGGGGAAGCTGAAGGGCGTCAGTACGACGCCGGCGCCGATCGCGCTGTCCGCCGCCTCGACGACCACGTCGCTCTGGACGGACGCCCACCGCACGGGGCGCGCGGCCATCAGGCGCTCTGCGATCCAGGCGATGTGCTGGATGCTCTCCACGAGCTCCGCATCAGCCTCCGCGAAGTTCTTGCCCGCGTCGAAGGCCATCCAGGCGACGAGTTCACGCCGCCTGCGCAGCGTCGCCTCGCACACGCGCAAAAGCAGGGCGGCCCGCTCCTCGGGGGCGACGGCCGCCCACTCCTTCGCAGCCCGCGCAGCGCTCGCGACCGCGGCTTCGGCATCGGCGGCACAGCCGGCGGCCACCTCGCCGATCACCTGGCCGGGCTCCGCAGGGTCTGTGGAGTGGAACGCTCCGCGCACCGGCAGCGGCACGCCATCCACCTTCAGGGGGTACCGGTGCCCGAGCTGCGAGCGGACGGCGTCGACAGCGGCCCGCATGCGCGCCTGCTCCTGCGGGTCCGAAAGATCGAGCGTGACGAGATCGCGATACGGACGCCCCATGCAAACCCCTCTCTTCGGGTACGGAGCTGAGATGAGTGCTCCTATGTAGATTCGCCAAGATTGCGCCATGGCGTCAAGTTGCAAAGGGATGGGTGCGAAGCCGCCTTGGGCGCATTCTGCTGGGCCTTGCCGTCGCGGATCGCCGCCAAAGCGCATGACGCCTCGCCCGTGGGCTCTCGGGAAGCGTCTGATGCCGTTCGTCTCGGCGCACACTAGCGCAAACGGGATCGAAGAAGGGGACTTCGCGCACCATGTCGAGCCGAGATGCCCTTTGGCGCAAGCCGTACGAAGCCGTGCGCCGCCGCCTGCGCGTGGCCGCCGCCGCCTTGCGCCGCGAGCCGTGGCTGGTGGTAGGCGGGAGCGCTGCTGCCCTGATCGTGATCATCGCCCTCGCGTCACACGGCAAGGCGACCCCCAGCGCACCCGTCCAGAGCCTGAACGGGCAGGCCGCGATGGAGGGCGGGCACACGCACCTGCCCGGCCAGGTGCCGGTGCAGGTCAGGCCGACCGTCGAGGCGCAATCGCAGGCGCCTCCCTCGACGCCCGCGGTCAGCACTCCCGTGCAGACCACGGCGCCAACGCCACCTGAGCCCACGCTTCCGAGCACGCCGCCACAGCACGGCCAGTGGCCGGTCAGCGGGAAGATCGTGCAGGGCTACGGCTGGGTCTTCGAGCCCATCGGCGGCTACTGGTTCTACAACACGTCGCTCGAGATCGCGGCGGCCCAAGGCACGCCCGTGCGTGCGGCCTTTCCCGGCATCGTGAAGGACATCGAACGCGATCCCAGCCAGGGACTCACCGTGGTGGTGGACTGCGGAGGCGGCCTGCAGGCGACCTACGGCGGCCTCGCCGCATCGAGCCTGCAGATCGGGCAGCAGGTGGCGGCAGGCGCCGAGATCGGCCAGCTCGCCGCGACCTCCGGAGCGTCCGCGCGGCCCGGCCTGCGCTTCACACTGCGCCAAGGCAGCCAGCCGGTGGATCCCGCAGCCTACCTTACGGAGCCTGGCCAGTAACCTTGCACGGCATGGCACGCGCGCGATCCGCATAAGGATTGCGCGAATGTTGCCGAGGAAGGGGCCGGGTGCGGTGAAGGACCACATCTGGAAGCGCGCGTTGGACAGCGCATGGACACTGAGCAGACGCCGCACGGCAAGAGAGCGTCCCGGAGCAATCGCTCCGGGACGCTCTCGCGTGGCGGGGAGTTGCCCGCGCCATGCGCATCGGAGCGCCGACACGTGGCCGGCGACCGCGCCTACAGGAGCTTAGGCGGCTCGACGGATGGTCCGTGCGGCCCAGGGGGAGCTGTGGCCCGCGCAGAGTGACACCGGAGCACGAGACCCGTTCCAGTTCCAGGGCGCAGGTGCCGCGGCAAATCGCGCCCCGAAAGCGCGGTGTCGTCGTCTCGCGCGCTGCCGACTGTCCGGGTCCGCCCGCGCCGCACGGCCGCAGAGCAGTCGAGCGAAGTGCTGGGCGGACGATCGTCAGCGTCCGAGCGACGCCTCCTTTGCAAATGCCATCCTGATCCACAGACGGGGACAGGACGGTCCGCGGCCTGCATTCATGATGCAGCCCGGCCAAAGACGTGGGGTAGTGCCGAATGGGCCAGGGCATGACGTCCGATGGGACCCGAACGCGGTGCAATGCAGCGCGGGCGCAGGCATAGACTCGAGCGGACAAGCTTGGGAGGGATGCGCATTGGACATCCGCTGGTCAGCATCGAGCGACGACGTCGACGCGGCACTGAAGGCGCTCTGCGAGCTCTTGCGCCTCTTGCCGGAGGCGCGCTAGCGTGCGGGTCGCGACCTACGCTCGCGTCTCCACGGAGGAACAAGCGCAGCGCGGGACGTCGCTCGAGGGGCAGGCCCACATCTGCCGTGAGCGGGCACTCGCGCTCGGGGCGACCGAAGTGCGCGCCTTCGAGGACGCCGGCATCTCCGGCACCACCCTCGAGCGCCCCGGCCTGCAGGCGCTCCTGCAGGCCGGGGCCGCCGGGGAGATCGACGCGGTCGTCTGCCTCGACCCGGACCGCTTGGCGCGCAACCTTGCGCACCAGCTGATCTTGACGGACCGGCTGGAGTCGAAAGGTGTGGAGCTGCACTTCGTCCAGTTCGAACGCGCCCGCACGCCCGACGGGCGGCTGCTCTACGCGATCCGCGGCGCGATCGCCGAGTTCGAGGCGCACAAGATCCGCGAGCGCACGCTGCAGGGCAAACGCCAGCGGCTGCGCGAGGGGCGCGTCGTGACGGGCACGCGCATCTTCGGCTACACCTACGACCAGGCGCGCCACCGCTTCGTCGAGGATCCGGCGGAAGCTGCGGTGGTGCGCGCGATCTTCGCGCTCGCGCCGTACCTCGGAACCCGCGCGATCGCGGAGACCTTGAGCCGCCAAGGGTTGCGGGGCAAGAACGGCGGCCCGCTCCGGCAATCGGCTGTCCACGGCATCCTGCGCAACCCGAGCTACCTTGGGGAGATGTCGCAGCTGCGCGGCCTGGGTCGCGTCGCGCTGCCGCACCTCGTCGACCGGGAGAGCTTCGCCGCAGCGCAGTCAGCGCTCACCGCCCGCCGCCGCAAACCCGAGGGACGCGGCCGCGTGTACCTCCTGACGGGCGTCGCGTACTGCGCTGTCTGCGGAGGGCGCGTCACCGGCAGCGGCGGCAGCCGCCACTACTACGCCTGCACGGGAAAGCGCGGGACGCCGCGCTGCCCGACGCCGTACTACCCCGCGGCGGAACTCGAAGCTGCCGTCTGGGCGAAGGTGGCGAGCGAGCTGCAGGCTGCGGCGGGGAGGCTGCAAGGCGGCGAGGGCGCTCATGCCCCGCGTACAGCGCTGCGCGAGCTGCGCAGGGTCGAGACGCAGCGCCGGCGCCTCGTGCAGGCGGCCGCTGCGGGCAGGCTGCGCGCCGAGGACCTCGCGGCGTCGCTCGATGCGCTCGCTGCGCGCGCGCAG
>JAJYTV010000183.1 GCA_021792885.1 Bacillota bacterium | reverse complement strand
TGCGAAACGACTTCGCACGTCCGTCGTCACGTTTGGCATTGCGGGACTCACGATCCTCTTCGCAGCCTTCGCGGTGCTGCACGTCTGAGCCCGCGTCACTCCCCGGTGTACGATGTGCCTTCCGTGCACACGAGCTGAATTCCACCTACCGCAGGGACCGCAGGAAGTAGACGGTAGTGCAACCCTGCCCGCATGCTTCTACCCACAACTGAAAAGAGCATAGCCTGCACCCGAGAGGGTGGGCACCACTTTCGATCTGAAGGCCTTCGCCGTCACCTTTGGTCTGGTGTTCCTCGCCGAACTGGGAGACAAGACGCAGCTTGCAATCCGACAGGGTGGGCGACATTGCGATCAAGTTTGAGATATGAGACAGGCCATGGAATCAAGGTCAGGGCCGTGATCGGGATCTGATCGCAAGGGAAGGTTTCGTCAGGCACGGCGAACCGCCACGAAGGCTCGGCCAATGGCACGACTGCCGACGAAGACACCGAAGCCGATGAGCAATTGCACGATGCCGCCCCACAGTGTGCCGGTACCCACGGGTGGCATTTCTACCATGTGTGGGGTCATCACCATGTCTGCGACGCCAACGGCGATGTTGGCTAGGGCTAGGACTGCGAGCGTGAGGCCTACGAGGCCAAAGCCGAGTGGCGCCATCTCGTCGAGTCCCGGGGCGTTGCGCGGCGGTTCGGCAGCGGGGACTAGCCTTCGTCCAAGCGCCGGTGCTAGAAGCCAGAGCAGGAGTACCAGCAGAAGACGCACCAGGGTCGCGACGAGCAACGGACCCTGAATCCCCCCGGTAAAGGCTATTGTGAGCCAGTTGGCAAGGCTATTGATGAACAGGACCACTGCATAGACCGCGATGCAGCGGATCACGATCTCGACGGTCTTGCTGGACAGCACGGAAGTCACCCCCAGAAGTACCTCTTCCCACAAAGTACTCCTTGAGCGCTGGTCAATCTATGGGATTCGACGGACAGCGCGCGTGGATGGTTGGCGGCCGCCCAAAGACTCCTGTCGCCTAGGACAAACCGGCACTCGGTCGACCGTGACGGATATCGAAGGGTCTGCGCGCGTGGGCCACCCGCATGCTTCTACCTCCGCCTTCGGGCAGCATAGCCTGCACCCGAGGGGTGAGGACTGCTTGGATCTCAGGGCCTTCGCCGTCACCTTTGGTCTGGTGTTCCTCGCCGAACTGGGAGATAAGACGCAGCTCACTACGATGATGCTCGCCGCGAGGACCCGCTCCCCGATCCTGATCTTCGCTGCGGCGGGTCTCGCACTCGTGATCTCATCACTGATCGGCGTCGTGTTCGGCGAAGCCCTGACGCGCCTCATCCCGCTCCGCTACATCCAAATTGGTGCCGGTATCTCCTTCGTCCTGATCGGAGGAGTGCTGCTGGTCGGGAAGGCCGGCTGAACGCTGCCTTTGTACAGGAGAGCGGTGCCGCTCAGCGGCAATCAACTCTGCCCGCTAGAGTGCCGGGCAGCGTTCGGGCCGCGATCGTCGCGAGGCAGGTTCTCGACGCGGCGCAGCTGCGCCGCGAGCCCGTGGAGTACGCGGACGCCTCGCGCTCTACTGTGCCCTCCCCGACGGGTCCCTGCAGACGCTTCGCCAGCTGCGCGACCTCGCCGTCGACGCCATGCAGGACATGCCTGCGGGGACCCGCGCCTGAAGTGGGGTGATCTCGTCTTCTGCGGCGATAGCCGCGCCAAGCAGCGCTGGGTGCAGGACCAGGCGGCGGAGGAGGAACTCTCGAACATCTTCATCCGGCTCGCTCGAGGGATAGCGCGCCGAGGGGAGCTCCACGGGCGGTATGGCCTGTGGAGCTCGCCGTTTCTTCGCTACATTCTAGCCTGGAAGAGGTTCCCCGATTCGTAGCGCCGCAGGCCCGTGCGCCAGGTGAAGAGCGCGACGAGGTTCAAGAGCACCGCGAAGCCGGCGGCCTCCGCGATGAAGCTTGGGTCCGGCGCGCGCAGCACGGAGACGGGCATCACATCGATGAAGCCCGCCGGCAGGAGGGTGAAGAGCAGAAGGCGCAGCGCCCCCTGGAAGATGGGGCTCGGGTAGGTGCTGAACGTGATCATGCTGATCGAGACCTGCTCCGCAAGGAGATCGGCGCGCCCGAGGAAGAAGGCGAGGCTCTGCAGCACGAGCGTGAAGCCGAAGAAGATGGCGGCGGCCAGCACGACCGCGAGGAGGAAAAGCGCCGTGCGGACGAGGGTGGGGTGCAGGAGCAGGAGGAAGACCGCAGGGCCGAACAGCACGTCACCGAGGTTCGCGACGTGCACGCGGCTCAGGAGGAGGTGGGGCAGGGCGGACTTCGGCAGGGAGAGGTAGACGTCGAGCTCGCCCTGCATGATCAGCTGCGCAAGGCGCGGCAGGTTCCCGAGCAGGCCGTGGGTCAGGCCGATCGCGGTCGCCCCGATCGCCCAGAGCGCCGCGACGTCGGTGAGATGCCAGCCGTGCACGACGGGGAAGCGCGAGAAGTAGAGCCACCAGAAGACGAGCCAGACGCCGTCGTTCAGGACCATCGCGCCGATGGAGAGCCAGAACGCGCCGCGGTAGGCCGCCTGGGCGCGCAGCGCGCCGAAGAGGAGGCGCGGCCAGAAGAGCAGTCTATCCGCCCTGGACATGCAGCGCCTGCACCCCCTTTCGGTAGATCAGCCAGAGGAGCCCGCCCAGGATCAAAAGCCAGATCGCCTGGTCCAGGAGGAGCGAGGGGAAGCCGGCGAAGGGGCGCGCGAGCTGGCGCGCGGGGCCGTAGACCATCAGCTGCAGCGGCAGGATACGCGCGATGCGGGAGAGCACCGGCGGGAAGAGTGCGAGGGGCACCAGGAGACCGCCGAGGATCATCACCATGCGCGAGGCGACGAACGTTATTGCCCAGGCGTCCTCGAGCCAGAAGCTCGTGAGCGCGAGGGCGAGGAAGAGTGCGGCGTAGAGCAGGAAGGCCGGGAGGTAGGCGAGGAGGTAGGCGGCGACGCCCGCGGCGCTCACCGGCAGCGTGCCCGTGACCAGGGCGACGAGTGCGGAGCCCACGGCGAGGTTCAGGAGGAGGCGGGGCCAGCTCTCCCCGGCCGCGACGGCGAACTGGAAGAGCGGGTAGGAGACCGGCCGCGTGAGCTGCACGGCGAGCCCTCCGGTGCGCACGTCGTCGCCGATGCGCTCGGCAAAGCGCGGTGCGGAGAGGATGATCGCCTCCGTGCCGACCAGGTACTCGAGCATCTGCGCCAGCGAGAGGCCGCCGAGGCGGGCTGCGTGCATCGCGCCGTAGGTGGTGCGCCATAGCGAGAGGAAGACGACCAGGATGACGAGGAGGAAGATCGTGCGCAGCACCTCCGCGCCAGGGTAGGCCCAGACGCTGCGGGCGTACGCGAGTGCGACGGCCGCGAGCTTGCGCAACTCCTTCACCGCAAGGCCGCCTCCCCCTGATAGATCGCGGCGATCACCGACTCGAGCGGCGGATCGCTGATCGTGATGTCGTGCACCGGGTAGCGCTCGAGGAGCAGGCCGACCACCTGCCGGACCTGCAGTTCCTGGGTCGAGAAGCGCAGGCGAAGGCCGTAGCGGGAGACCTTCTCGACAAGCACGCCGGGGATCTCGGGCGGCTCGACCTCTTCCTCGGAGCGCAGTTCCACGACCTTCTCCGTCAGCCACTGGCGCCTGAGGTTCGAGACCTTGTCGTCGAAGACGATGCGGCCGCGGTCGATCACGATCGCGCGGCGGGCGATCGACTCGATGTCCCCCGCGTCGTGGCTCGTGAGGAAGACGGTCGCGCCGCCCTGGTTCGCCTCGCGGATCACCTCGCGCACCTCCGCCTTGGCGATCACGTCGAGGCCCACGGTCGGCTCGTCGAGGAAGAGCACCTTCGGCCGGTGCAGGAGGCTTGCGGCGATCTCGAAGCGCATCCTCTGGCCGAGCGACAGCTTGCGCACCGGCACGGCCAGGAGATCCCCGAGCGCGAAACGCTCGACGAGCTCGCCGGTGCGCTGCCTGACGAGCGCCGGGGGCAGCTCGTAGATCGCGCCGAGTAGCCGCAGGGTGTCGCCGGCGGGCAGGTGGAACCAGAGCTGCGAGCGCTGGCCGAACACCGTGCCGATCTCGTGCGCGAGGCGTGTTCGCGACTGCCAGGGGACGAGACCGAGGACGCGCGCCTCGCCGCTGCTCGGGTGCAGGATGCCGGTCAGCATCTTGATCGTCGTCGACTTGCCGGCGCCGTTCGGACCGATGAAGGCGATGGCTTCCCCGAGGTCGACGGCGAGATCGACGGCGTCGACGGCGACATGGCTCGTCCGCCGCTTCCCTTCCCGGCGCTCGAAGACCTTGGAAAGCCGCTCTGTCTGCACCGCGAGCAACCGGTCACCTCCTCGATGTTCCGCAAACGTACCACGGGGCGCGAGCGGGAGGCAATAAGCTGGCCCCTCCGGCCGACGGCCGGAGGGGCCCAGCGAGGATCGCTACGCCGCGATCCGCCGCACCGCCTCGAGCAGCCGCTCGACTTCGTCCATCAGGATGTAGGGCGCCATGCCAACCCGCACGACGCCGCCCGCCGCCGCGAGAGAGAGGCGCTCGATCAGCGTCGTGGCGTAGAAGTCGCCGTCCCAGACGAAGAATCCCTCGTCTCCCAGGGTGCGGGCGACCATCTCGGGGGAGACCCCCTCGAGGCGGAAGGAGACGGTCGGGGCGCGCAGGGCGTCCGAGACCGCAGGGCCGTAGCGCATCGCGACGGGGATCTCCCCGAGGCCCTGCCACAAGCGGCGCGCGAGGCCGTGCTCATAGGGGTAGATCGCCGCGAAGGCGGCAGAGATGCGCTGGCGCAGGGAGTCGCCCTCGCCCTGCGCCGCGA
>JAJYTV010000182.1 GCA_021792885.1 Bacillota bacterium | reverse complement strand
TCTAGCCACCTGCAAGGCGACCAGCCAATCGGCGTGCTGCTCTCGGGCGGCATCGACTCGGGCCTCGTGCTGCATTACGCCGCGCGGGCCGCGGAGGGGCTGCAGGCGTACACTGCGGGATTCGTCGGCTTTGGCGACGACGGAGAGGAGTTCGGCGTCACGGCGGCGGCCGCCGCCGCGTACGGCGTGCCGCTCCACCGCGTCGAGATCACGGCCCAGGACGCCGAGCGTCACCTCCTCGCCCTCTGCTACGAGGTGGACGAGCCGAACGGCGACCCGACGGCGCTGCCGCTGCGTGCCGTCTCCGAGCGCGCCGCCCAGGACGTCCCGGTCGTGCTGAGCGGAGAGGGGGCCGACGAGCTCTTCGCCGGCTATCCCGGCTACTACGAGCCGCTGGTCGTCGAGCGCTTCCAGCGCAGGGTGCCGCGGGGGCTGCGCAGCGCGCTCGCGCGCCTGCCGGTCGACGTGCCGGGGCGGGGCTTCGCGCAGCGCAGCCTGACGCCGCTTGCCGAGCGCTACCTCGGCATCGGCATGAGCTGGCGCCGAAAGGAACGGCTCGCGCTCTACACACCCGACGTGCGCGCCAAGCTGACGGGCGCTGGCACCGACGACCTCGCCAGAGAGGCCTTCGAGGCAGCGGAGCGCGGAGGGGCCGACTGGCTCGGTGCCATGCTGCACGTCGACCGTACCCTCTGGCTCGCCGACGAGGCGCTCATGAAGCTTGACCGCTTGACCATGTCGTTCGGTCTCGAGGCCCGCGTCCCGTACCTCGACGCAAACGTCGTCGCGTTCGCGGATCGCCTGCCATGGCAGCGCAAGCTCGAGGGCGGGCAGGGCAAGTGGGTGCTGCGGCAGGTCGCACGGCGTCACCTGCCGGAAGAGGTGGCGTCGCGCCGCAAGCGGGGGTTCCCCTCGCCGGTCTCGCAGCTGCTCGGAGGGCCGCTGCGCGATCTCGCCTACGACTTCCTCACCGACGACACGGCCCGCGCTCGGGGCATCTTCGACCAGCAGGCGATGACCCGCGCCCTCGGTGCGATGCGTGCGCGCCCGAACGGCGGGGGACGCCTGATCTACGTCCTGCTGGTGCTGGAGCTCTGGCTGCGCCAGGTGTACGATATGGCGCCGGGCGTAGCGCACGAGCAGCAGTCGTCGAGGGAGTACGGCTCCTAGGCGGCGCTCTGCGGCGGCTGTGCGAAGGCGCCGCCGATCGCGCCCGCGGCCGCTCCGATCGCCACGCCGGCCAAGACGGCCCCCACGAGGGCCGCGAGCACGGTGAGCGGCGGCCAGGGCATCTGGGTCAGCGCGGCGCCCGGGTTCTTCGCGCCTTGCAGCCAGGTCATGTAGCCGTGGTTCAGGAAGAGGAGCACCGTGCGCCAGAACCCGGCGAGCAGTTCCGCCAGCAGGCCGGCCAGCGCGCCGGCCTGCGCGCTCTCTTTCGCGCCCAGCCCGCTGCGCCGCACCCGAAAGCCCGCATAGCCGAAGAGCAGCGCGTTCACGAGGAAGAGCGCGAGCGGCAGCACCGTGCCCTCGTGCTCTACTCCACGCACGCCGCCGTGCACGAGGAAGGCGATCCAGACGAGCGCTGCTGCGGCGGCGCCCGCTCTCAGGGCGGCACGCTGCACAGGACGCTCAGGTCGAGCTAGACGCACTGCAGTTCTCTCGCTTTCCATCGGGATGGCCGTACGGCCGACGGTCTTACAGTAGAATGGTGCGGGAGGCGGTCGATTGGGGAGGCCCATGGGCAATCGTAACATGCCGGCGACCTACGGTCTGCTCGCGCTGCTCGCAGTGATCTTCCTCTACGAGGGCGGGATTGCCGGCAACCCCTCGCTGACGCGCCTCGTGTCCCTCGGCGCGCAGGTCAACGGCTACGTCCTGCTGGACGGGCAGTGGTGGCGGATCTTCACGGCCATGTTCCTGCACTTCAGCTGGATTCACATCTTGTTCAATGGCTGGAGTCTCTATGTCATGGGACAACTCGTGGAGCCGGCCCTGGGGACGCGCAACTACCTGTTTGTCTACGTGCTCGGCGGCGTGATGGGCGGACTCCTGTCCCTCGCCCTTTACCCGCTCAACGTCGTGATGGTCGGCGCCTCCGGCGCGATCTTCGGACTGCTCGGCGCGACCGCGGTGATCGCGCTGCACAGCAGCAGCGGCGCGCGGGGCTACCTTCTGCGCTGGCTCGTCTCGATCCTCGTGCTGAACCTCGGCCTCGACTTCATGCAGCCGGGGATCGGCGTGTGGGATCACGTCGGCGGCCTGATCGGCGGGTTCCTCGCGACCTACATCGTCTACGGTTCCGCGCGCGGCCGCGTCGTCCTGACGTATGCGTCCGGCGCCGCCTACGTGGTGCTCGCGGCCTTCCTGATCACCTACGCCCAGCGCCTCGCGGGATAGCAACGGGAAAGGGGGGGCCGTCCGGCCCCCCCTCCGCATCTACTTCTCGAAGTGCTGTCGGTTCTTGTCGAGGTACCCTTCCCACTCGGCGGGAAGCATCGACTCCTCGAAGATCGCGTTCACTGGGCAGACCGCCTCGCAGGCGCCGCAGTTGATGCAGTCGTCGGGATTGATGTACAGCTGGTCATCCCCGGGGCCACCGTGGATGCAGTCAACCGGGCAGACGTCTACGCACGACTTGTCCTTCGTCCCGATGCACGGTTCCGCGATCACGTACGCCACGAAGCGGCCTCCTCACTCCCGGCCGGCTTGGGCCGAGCGGGTCGTTTTGCCGAGGACTACAATATATACCCCAGCGCGGGCAGCACACAACAGGCGTGGCGGAGCGCACCGGTGTGCTATAATGCTTCCAACTTCGGAAGGGGATATCGCTTGCTCTCGAAGCTGCGTCCGCACCTGTACCTCGAGTCCGTGCAGTCCGTCGACCCGCGGCTCCTCCGCCGTCGGGGGATTCGCGGCGTGGTGCTGGACCTCGACAACACGCTTGCCGGGTGGCGGGCGCTGCGCCCGACGCAGGAGGTGGCGGTCTGGTTGCGGCGTCTGCGCAGCCACCAGATCGGTGCCGTCATCCTGAGCAACAACGGCAAGGGTCGGGTGCAGGACTTCGCGCGGGAAGTCGGCGTGCCGTGCATTCCGAACGCCCGCAAGCCGCGGGCGCGTGGTTTCCTGCGGGCGATGGAGCTGCTCGGCACGACGCCGGAGACGACCGCAGTGATCGGGGACCAGGTGTTCACCGACATCCTCGGCGGGAACCGCGCGGGATTCTACACGATTCTGGTGTCTCCGCTGTCGCGCGAGGAGTTCATCGGCACGAAGGCGGTGCGAAGGGTCGAGGGCGTGGTGCTGCGCCACTTCGAGCGGCAAGGCCTGCACCTTCCCACGCACGCCGGCTGACCACAGCTGCAGTTCGCCAAGGCGCTGCGCGCCTTGGCGATTTCGCTACCCTGGTGGTCGGACAAGCTGCGGTAGCCGACGTTTGGCAAGACGGGGTGTGGCATGGAACTGCTGGGCCTGTTCGGGACGGGCATCGACCGGTCGTATTCTCCGGCGATCCATGCCGCAGGGCTGCGCGAGACCGGGCGCAAGGGTCAGTACATGCTCTGGCCTGTCGCCGAGGCGGATCTGCATGTAGCGATGCGCGGCGCCTACGTGCTCGGCGCGCGCGGCGCGAACGTGACGACGCCGTACAAGGAGGCCGCGGCGCTCCAGTGCCTGCGCCTTGATCCCTGGGCGCGGCGGATCGGCGCGGTCAACGTGCTCGTACGCGGCGACGGCGGGTGGATCGGGCACAACACCGACGCGGATGGCTTCTGGCAGCCGATCGCGGCGCTCGGCAGGCCGGTGCGCCAGGCGCTGGTGCTGGGCACCGGCGGTGCCGCCCTGGCGGTCTGCGCGGCGCTCGAGCGGGAAGGCGTTCGCCTGCACGTCGCGGGCCGAAACCGCGAGAAGCTCGGGCGCTTCGCCATCGAGTACAAGGCGAAGACCTACGACTGGCAGGAGTGGTCCGACCTCCGCGGGATGGACCTGATCGTGAACGCCACGACCATCGGGCGGAAGCCCGGGGAGTCGCCGCTCGAGGAGCCCGAGATCCCGGAGGGGATCGTCGTCTACGATCTCCTCTACCGGCCCCACCCGAGCGAGCTCTTGCGCCGGGCGGCGCGGCGAGGCTGCAGGACGCTCGGCGGGGGCGGGATGCTGCTCGCCCAGGCGCTGCTCGCCTGGAGGCTCTGGTATGACGAGGACCCGCCGCACCGCGTCATGACTGCGGCACTCGAAGCGGCCATGCAGGCAGATGCGGCCCGGGAGAAGGGGGAGTAGGGTTGCGCTACCTGACCGCTGGTGAATCGCACGGTCCCGCGCTGGTCGGCATCATCGAAGGCGTTCCTGCGGGACTGCATCTGTCGAAGGCGGCCATCGACCGCCAGCTCGCGCGTCGCCAGGGCGGCTACGGGCGGGGTATGCGCATGAAGATCGAGAGCGACGAGATCGAGTGGCTCTCCGGCCTGCGCTTCGGCGAGACGCTCGGCTCGCCGATCGCTCTCATGATCCGCAACCTCGACCACGCGAACTGGCTTGACCGCATGGCGCCGGAGGGGGAGCCCGCCGGGCGGGCGTTCACGCGGCCGCGGCCCGGCCACGCAGACCTTGCCGGCGTGCAGAAGTATGCGCGACCGGACGCGCGCGACATCCTGGAGCGCGCGTCCGCGCGCGAGACGGCGATGCGGGTCGCGCTGGGGACGGTGGCGCGGGAGCTCCTGCGCGCCGTCGGCATCGAGATCCTCTCGCACGTCATCGCGCTCGGCGGCGTCTCGGCGGCGCGTCAGGAGCGGCTCGATCCCGAAGCGATCGACAGATCGCCGGTGCGCTGCGCCGACCCCGAGGCGGCGCAGGCCATGATGCACGCGGTCGACCAGG
>JAJYTV010000181.1 GCA_021792885.1 Bacillota bacterium | reverse complement strand
GCTCGTGATCGGATATTACGACGGAGGCGGCAGCGGACTCGGCTTCCAGACGCTGAAGACCGACGCGCACCTCCTGAACGCGATCGTCCCGGACTGGTACACGATCTGGCGCGACGGGTCGATCACCGGGCAGCCCTTGACGAGCGTTCTCGACCTCGCACGCCGAAAGCACCTCTGGGTCTTCGCGATGGTGCAGCAGAACCAGTACGGAGGCGCGGTCCTCGGGCCGCTCCTGCAGGATCCCGTCGCGTCCCGTCGCGCGATGGAGAACCTGCTCGCCCTGTGCGAGCAGGAGGGCTACGACGGGATCAACCTCGACTTCGAGGGCATCCCGCCGCAGGACCGCCAGGACTACACGAACTTCGTCGGCCAGCTCGCGACGCTGCTGCACCGCTACGGCTACTACCTGACGCTCTCCGTGCCGGCCGAGACCGCGAACGAGCCCCAGAACAGCTGGACCGGCGCCTACAATTACCCGGCGCTCGGCAAGCTGGCGGACCTCGTCCTGGTGATGGCCTACGACCAGCACTACTCGCTCTCCTCGGCCGGGCCGATCGCCAGCACTTCGTGGGTGCAAGAGGTCGCCTCCTACGCCGCGCGCACCATGCCGCCGCGCCGCGTCGTGCTCGGGGTGCCCGTGTACGGCTACGACTGGAGCCAGGGGCCGGCCCAGGGCCTCTCGTGGGAGGCGTTCAAGAAGATCGCCCAGGCGCACGGCGTCTCGCCGACCGCCCAGGACCTCGTCTACTGGGTGAACGGCGTGCAACACACCGCCTACTACGAGGGCCTGCAGGCGTTCGAGGCCAAGATCCGGGTCGCGATCGGCTACGGCATCCGCGGCATCGCGCTCTGGCGCCTCGGGCTCGAAGACCCTAAGATCTGGAACTACCTCGGCGGCGCCTGATCGCCTCGATCGCTGCCTCGTCCGGCGTGACGAACAGCGTCTCGTGGTGGTCGTACAGGACGAAGCCGGGCGCGGCGCCGCGCGGGCGGCGCACGTGGCGCACGAAGGTGTAGTCGACGGGCACCTGCGAGCCGCCACGCTGCTTCGAGTAGAAGGCGGCGAGCAGCGCGGCCTCCAGGCGGTCGGGCGCCCCGATGGGCCGGCCCGGAAGCGGGCGCAGGATGCAGTGCGCGCCCTGGCGGTCTTTGGTGTGGAACCAGAGGTCGCTCGGGCGCGCGCCGCGCGTCAGCGCGTCGTTCTCCTTGGCGCTGCGTCCCACCAGCACCTCATGGCCCCCCTGCGTCGTGAAGCGCAGAGGGCCGCCGCGCTGCGCTCCCTTCTCGTCCTCCGCCTCGCGCGCGGGCAGGATGTCCTCGCGCAGGGCGCGCAGCGCCGGGATGTCCTGCGCCCGCTCGACGGCCTGCAGCTGCTCTGCGAGCACCCGCACCCGCTCGCCGAGGTCCTGGACCTCCTGGCCGAGGTGCGCGGCGCGCGAGCGCAGCTTCTGGTAGCGGCGGAAGATGCGCGCCATGTTGTCTGAGGGGGAGAGGTTCGGGTCGAGCGGAACCTCCACCGTCGCGCCCTGCGCGAAGGGGTCCTGCAGCAGGGCGCGCCCCTGGCCCGGGGAGATCTCGCGCAGGTGGAGCTTGAGGGCCTCGCCCTGGTGCAGCAGGAGGTCGAGGTCCAGCGTTTCCCCGAGTTCCTCCTCCTTCTTCTGCAACGTGCGCAGCGCGCGCTCGTGCTGGGCCCGCAGGCGCTGGCGCAGCGCCGCGCGCAAATCGCGTAGGTCCATCGCCGCAAGGCGCGACGCGGCGACCGCGCTCATCGCATCGAGCATGCTCTCCTTTGGCACGAGCAGGCCCTCGGCGGCCCAGGGAAACGCCCAGGCGCTCTCGACCCGGCCCTCTTGCTCCTCCACGGACGGCGCGAAGTCTCCGCGCGCGATCCGTACAAGGAGATCCTGGACCGCCCCCGCTCGCCGCAGGGTCCTCGCGGGCGGCGGCTTCGGGCCGGGCAGGGTGAAGGCGTCGCCCGCCACGCGCCGCCGCCCGTGCAGGGCAAAGAGCACCTGGCCTTCGGAGGCCGCGAGCACGTCCGCGTGGCTGCCGAAGAACTCGCCGACGAGGTGCACGACCCTCTCGTCGCCGAAGCGGTCGCGCCCGCTCAGGCAGAGCGTGAGGAGGCGCTCGCCGAAGGGGGCGTAGGCGCCCTGCAGGCGCGCCCCCTCGAGGTCGCGCCGCAGGAGCTGGAGCTGCGGGCCGGGCGCGCGCTGGCGCTCCGGCGGGCGCGGCAGGCGGTAGACCTGCGGCAGCTCCTGGCGCGTCTCGAGGGCGAGCGGCACGAGCTGGCCGTGCGCGCGCAGCGTGAGGACGACCCGGCGAGGTTCGAGGTGTACCGCGTCGACGCGGGCGCCGCGCAGATCCAGAAGCTCCCGCGCGAGGGCCTGCAGCACGATCCAGTCGGTCACGCGGAGACCCCCCCAGGATTGGTGGCCCGTCCAGCCCTGAACGGGTATAATGGCCGGACGAGACTGCCTAGCCAAGGGAGGTGCGGCGCCGTGGGCTGGTATCCCGCACCAGGCGTCGCGCGGCGCAAGCGCCTTGGCTGGGTGGACCTTCTGGTCCTCGTCGCCGTCCTGATCCTGCTGATGGGCGTGGTGCGGCTCGGGTCGGGGATGTCGGCGCCTTTGCGCGCCGCATCGCACATCTCCCTCTCGCCCTGGGCACTGCCGCTGTATGCCGGGGAGAGCCTCCTGCGCATCGTCATCGCTTTCCTCTTCTCGCTCGTCTTCGCGGTCGGCTACGGCTACGCCGCAGCCAAGAGCCAGTTCGGCAGACGGCTTCTCGTCCCGCTGCTCGACATCCTGCAGTCTGTGCCGGTGCTGGGATTCCTCTCCGCGACCGTCGGGTTCTTCGCCGGCCTCTTCCCGGGCAGCACCACCGGCCTTGAGATCGCGTCCGTGTTCGCCATCTTCACGGCCCAGGCCTGGAACATGGCGTTCAGCTTCTACCATAGCGAGATGACGCTGCCGCGCGACCTGCAGGAGGCTTCGCACGTCTACCGGCTGGGGCGCTGGCAGCGCCTTTGGTACCTCGAGCTGCCCAGTTCCGCCATCTCCCTAATCCTCAACAGCATGATGTCCTTCGGCGGGTCGTGGTTCTTCCTCGCCGCGTCGGAAAACGTCGCCTACGCTGGCCGCTCCTACCTCCTGCCGGGGGTGGGGTCGTACATGGCCGTCGCCGAGCAGCGCGGCGACGCGGGCGCGATGGTGGCGGCGGTGCTCGTGATGGTCATCCTGATCGTCGCCGTGGACCAGATCTTCTGGCGGCCGATCATCGCCTGGTCGCAGCGCTTCAAGATGGAGCAGACCCGCTCCGGGGACGAGCCGAGCTCGTTCGTCCTGACGATCCTGCAGCGCTCGCTGCTCGTCTCGCTGCTCGAGCGCAAGGTGCTGCGGCCGACCCTCGAGGCGGCGCTCGCGGCCCTCTCCCGCCCGGCGCGGCGCCGCCGCGCCGGGCGTCGTCCGCGCAGCACGGCCGGGTCCATCGCAGGCCTTGCGTTCGTTGCGGTCCTGACCTGGGCGGCCTTCGCCGGCGCGCACCTTCTGCGCGGGATCGACGCCGCGACCGTGCTGCACGTGCTCGGGCTCGGCCTCCTCACGTTCCTGCGCGTCTTTGCGGCCGTGCTGCTCGGGGCGCTCTGGACGGTGCCGGTCGGCGTGTACATCGGACTCAGCCCGAAGGTCAGCAGCTGGGCCCAGCCCATCGCGCAGATCGCGGCCTCGTTCCCGGCGAACATGCTCTTCCCGGTCGTCGTGGCGCTCCTGTTGCGCATGAACGCAGGCCTCGACATCGGCGCGATCCCGCTGATGATGCTCGGCACCCAATGGTACATCCTGTTCAACGTGATGGCGGGTACGATCGCCATCCCCTCGGACCTCAAGGAGGCGGCGCGCGTCTTCGGGCTGCGCGGCGCCCTGCGGTGGCGGGGGCTGATTTTGCCGGCGATCTTCCCCTCGCTCGTGACGGGCGGGGTGACCGCCGCAGGCGGCGCCTGGAACGCCTCGATCGTCGCCGAGGTCGCGAGCTGGGGCGGTCACCAGCTCGTCGCGCAGGGCGTCGGGGCGTACATCACCCTTGCGACGGCGCAGGGGCGCTACGGCGAGATCCTCCTCGGCATCGCGGTGATGTCGCTGCTCGTCGTCGCGACGAACCGGCTGATCTGGCGGCCGCTCTACCGCCTCGCGGAGACGAAGTACCACCTCGACTGAACGGGCGCGCAGGGCGAGCGGAGTATACTGCAAGCGAGGATCCGTGCGGGAGGTGACCGGGGTGGCGGAGCCGCTGATCGACCTGCGCGGCGTGCACAAGGTCTACGAGATGCCCGGGGGCGCGACCGGCACGGTGCTCGAGGCGATCGACCTCGAGGTGCGCGAGGGGGAGATCCTCGCGATCCTCGGGCCGAGCGGATCCGGCAAGTCGACGCTCCTGCGCATCATCGCGGGGCTCACCGCCCCCTCGCGCGGCAGCGTGCGCTACCGCTCGGGCGCCGTCGGGCAGGGCGTCGCGCTCGTCTTCCAGTCGTTCGCCCTCTTCCCCTGGATGACGGTGCAGGAGAACGTCGAGATCGGGCTGCGCGCGAAGGGCCTCTCGGCGAGGGAGCGCGAGCAGAAGGCGCTGCAGGTGATCGATATGATCGGCCTCGACGGCTTCGAAGGCGCCTACCCGAAGGAACTCTCGGGCGGCATGCGCCAGCGCGTCGGCTTCGCGCGCTCGCTCGTCGTCGACCCGGACGTGCTCCTGATGGACGAGCCCTTCTCCGCGCTCGACGTCCTCACCGCGGAGAACCTGCGCCGCGACCTTCTGGAACTCTGGCTCGATCGGCGCATCCCGACGAAGGCGATCATCATCGTCACGCACTCGATCGAGGAGGCCGTGTACCTCGCCGACCGGGCCGTCATCCTCTCGCGTGACCCGGCGCGGATC
>JAJYTV010000180.1 GCA_021792885.1 Bacillota bacterium | reverse complement strand
GTCCAGCGTCAGGGACAGCGTCAGGGACAGCGTCTGGGACAGCGTCAGGGCCAGCGTCGGGGACAGCGTCTGGGACAGCGAACGCCTGAAGTTCTTCGATCCGATCTGGCTCGACCTACTGTCTGAGGCGCACTGGGGCGCGTGGTCCGATTACTGGCGGCGCGTCGGCATCGCCAAGATCGACGCGGCCGACCAGTACATCGCCTATCTGCAGAGCGGCGTCCACTACGCCGTGATGCTTCGTGGCGTGGCGGTCCTGTGCGGTCCTCCCGAGTACATCCACCGCGACGCCGAGGGGCGCCTGCACGACGCGGAAGGTCCGGCGATCCGCTGGCGCGATGGATACACGTTGCACGCGTGGCATGGCGTGCGCGTGCCTGGGAAGATCATCGAGGCGCCGGAACAGCTGACCCGCGGTGACCTGCTCAAGGAGACGAACGCAGAAGTTCGGCGCGTGATGATGGAGCGCCTTGGCAGCGACCGTTTCGCCGAGATGCTGGACCTCGTGGAGATCCACCGCGAGGAGTACGGCCACCCCGAGATGCGTCAGACCGTGATCCTCCTGCGAACGAAGGATCCTGACCCCGTCGCGGGCGAGCACATCCAGTTCGTGCGCGTCGTCTGCCCCTCAACCGGCCGCGTTTACCACCTCTGCGTACCGCCGACCATCGAGGATGCGCTGAGCGGAGTCGCATGGACCTTTTCCAAGGCGCGCGACGATTACGCGCCTGCCATCGAGGCGTAGACCGTGACCGTCCTCTACGCCTACGAGGCGCACATCCTGACGATCGTTCTCGCATCCGTGGGCCTTGGGGTCTCTCTTGCGGTGTACGCGATCATTCTGGCCGCTCAGGCGGCGAGTGGGAGGGTTGGACGGTGACATACGAGGAGCAGGCGCGGGTCGGCAACGCCATGGTTTCGCGCGGCGGCAGTTTCGTCGCAGCGCTTGGCGCAGCACTCCTGAAGGCCGACACGCTCAACCGGGAGCGGATCAAGACCGCGTTCCCTGAGTACTGGGAGACCTACACCGAGATCGCCGACCACTTGGAGCGGACAAAGGGCGGGGAGATGGATGCCTGAGCACATGAGCGAGGAGCGGCTGCAAGAGGTTCTGACGATTCTTGACGGCATGGCCGACGACACATACGAGGACCAGGCGGCCGGCTTCCTGTACGACGTGCGCAACGAACTGGCCCGTTCCCGCAGCGAGGAGAACGGCCTTCGTGCCGCGCTCATTGTCGCCCGCGAGGAGGCCGCCCTGAAGGACGTGGAGATCGCGCGGCTGCAAAACGTCGCTCAGTTGCTCGGGACGCTGGCTGAGGGATGCTCAGTGCATCCGAGATACCACGCGGTGAGGGCGTGTGCGCCCGGGTGCCCAACATGCGACGCCATGTGGCGCGCTCGCCAGCGACTGAACAAGGAGGCGTGACCCATGGCCTTTGCACTGGACAGCTTCACGCGCCGCCTGGGGGCCGCTCAGACTCCCCCGTCTACCCATATTCCCACTTTGGACATGCATGATACGCTCTCGGCTCCCCTTTCCCAAGAACTCCGCATTCTGCGTTCTGCTCTCGACGCCGCCCGCAACCGCTTCGACCACGCAGCACCCGAGTTCATCGAGGCCGCGACCTACGACATGCTCGCAGCGGACGCACGGTATCAGGCTGTCTCCGCACAGGCCCAGCGCGAGATGGAGATCCGCGCCATACGCAAGCGCATCGCGGAGTTGCAACTGCGCGTCGCAGATGAGCAGGAGCGCCGCGGGCGGCAGAAGGTCGAGGACGAGCTGCACGAGGCCATGGCCTGCCTGCACGACCTCGAGACGCGCCCCATGCTCCCTACGGATGGCCACTCGGAGACGCGCCGAGAGCTCCTGCGGAGGATCGGATGGCTGAGCGAGGGGGTAGCGTCGTGATACGCCCGTTCCCCAGCACCTGCGAGGTCTGCGGGTCCACGGTCGGTCTCATCAACTCCTCCTTTGGCGCCTTGTGCTCGACGCACTACGAGGAGGCCAAGGAGCGCGTCAAGACCGAGTACAAAGGCGAGCCGGAGCAATACGGTAGCGAACCCATTTGCCCCTACTGCGGTCACAAGTACTCAGACGCTTGGGAGTTGGGCCTCGGAGACGAGGAGGAAGACGAGGCGGAGTGTGGCCTCTGTGAGTCCGCCTTCAAGGTCACGGCCCATTGGAGCATCGACTACTCGACGAGGCGGATGGAGGTGGGCTCGTCGTGACCACCGACGAACTGAGCCGCGCTATCGCTGAGATCGTGGGCGACGATGGGTTTGAGATTGGATCGTGCCCGCAGGGGCACGACGCTAGGATGCTGCTCTCTGCAGATAAGGTCGGCGGCGTCTGCTCATCGTGTCTCTATGGGGCGGCTCACGACGCGGCCAAGCACTATCACGGCTCCTTGTACTGGGAAAAGCGCGGAGTAGCCGATGAACGCCTGCGTACCGAAGACCACCCCGAGTGGCGCATCCAGCGCGGCAAGCCTAAGCCCTACGCCGAGGAACCGTCACTCATCATCCCGGTAGCCGAGCGCACCGCACGCCAGATGCACCTGCAAGTCGACGTCTCCTTTGGCTGGCTGACTGGCCGCTACTCGTGGCACGTCAGGACCGCGCGGCAGCCCGTCACGGATGACTCCCGCTGGCTGCACGCCGACCGCGAAACCTTCGCTGAGGCGATAGCTCAGGCGGTCGTCATGGAAGTCGAGTGGGATGGTCTATGACCCCGCTCCAAGCCGCCATCTCCATCGCGCTCCTCGCGTCCGTGAACGTCTACGCGCTGCACTTGCGTGCGAAGTCGCTACGCAAGGCGCGTAGGGCGAAGGTGATTCCGCTGTACCGGTACAGGGTGGGGCGAAGGGGGTAGACGTTGGTGGCCGCTCTCCCGTACTTCCCTTTCTATCCCCGCGATTGGCTCAGCGATCCCAAGGTCACGCGGCTACCGCTCGAAGCCCGGGGTGCGTACATTCACCTACTGGCAGCGATGTGGGAACAGGGCGACGACGACTGCGGTCTACCCGACGACGATCGGGAGCTCGCACGCATCCTTGGAGTCAGCGTTAAATCGTGGAAAAAGTGCAGATCAAACCTCGTTGAGGTGCTCCGCTTCGGAAGCGGTCGAGTGACGAACACGCGACTCCAACGGGAACACCAAAAAGCCGTTTCCAAGTCCCGCAAAGCCGCTCAGTCAGCGCACATCAAGCATGCGAACGCAGGTGCGAACGCACATGCGAATGCAGATGCAAACGCAGGTGCGTACGCACGTCCGAACGCAGGTGCGACGGCACATGCTCCAGCGGTGCCACCCATAGAACCAGAACCAGATCCGGAAGGAGAATCAGTCCCTTCGGGACTGAACGGCCGGACGGCTTCTGAGAAGCCCCGAAACGCGGGCCCTGTAGCCCAACTGATCGACCGATGGAGAGAGTGCCCAAACGTCCCGCATGACCAGAGCGACGGCGGGTTCTTCGCTGGGATCTGGCGCGCCTACAAAGGCATGGAGATGCAGACCATCCTCGACGCGATTAGTGAACTCGATGTCCTCACGACTACACGGCAACTTGACGGTGATCCGCGCAAGTACCTCGCCGCGATGCTCGAGCGAAAGCGGGACGAGCAGCGCAAGAAAGAGCGCGAGGAACAGGAACAACGCGACGCCGAGGCCCGACGGCAAGCCGAGTACCTTGCGGGCATCGAGCGAAATGGCGAGTCGATCCAGCGCCTCGACGAACTCGCCAAGGACCCGGAGCAGCGCAAGGCCATCGTACGCAAGATGCGCGAGGAGCGCGCGAAGATCGCTCAGGGAGGGGTAGAGGATGCCGGAGCCCCAGTCCCCTTCTGAGCGAGACGAACGCGCTGTAGTCGGGTCCATGCTCATCGAAACCGAAGCTGCGGCCAAGGGTGCCTCCATCCTCCGACCGACCGACCTCGCGAGCGGACGATACCGCGCAATCTTTGAGGCCATCGCGTCGGTGGTCGCGACAGGGAAGCGCGTGGACTTCGTGACCGTCTCCGATGCCCTCGAAGAGAAAGGACACCTCGCCAAGATCGGCGGCTCCGCGTTCCTCACGACGCTCGCGAACGAGACGGCAACCGCGGCCCACGTCGAGACCTACGCCAAGAAGGTGCAGCGCGCATCGAAGACCAGGGGGCAGGTCCGACTTCTTCAAGGTGCCCTCCGCGAGTGCCAAGACCCGTTGTACGATCCCGACCTTGGCGCCGGGAAACTGGTTGGAGCGCTGACTAGGCGCACCGACGCGAGCCCGCTCCTCCACGGGCTGGACCTCATGATGGCGATCGACCGGGACGCAGAGATGGACCACCCAGTCATCAAGACGGGGACCCCCACGCTCGACAAGATGCTCACGGACTTCAACGAGGGCGCCGTTGCACTGATCACCGCGCCCCCCGGCACCGGAAAGACGGCAATGGGCGTGCAGGTCCTCATCACGGAGATCCTGGCGGGAGGGTGGGGTGTCATGTTCTCCGCCGAGATGTCGGCCCTCTCGGTGGCCTACCGGATGATCGCCCACGAAACGGGGATCTCCCGCCGCGAGATCTGGCAAGGTGCGCTGGACGAGGACGGGTGGAAGCGCTTCGCATTCTCCACGAACCAGATCGCGAACCTCAAGGAGCGCATCACGATCGACGAGACCTCCAACATCCCCTTGGACCTCCTGATTGCGCGGGCCCACATGATGGACATGCGTGCGCGCCAGGCGAGGGACGACGGGAAGGGCCTGAGCGTCGTGGTGGTCGACTACCTGCAACTGATCCGCTCGGAAGGAGACTCGATGGAGGAGCGCGTGAGCCACGCAAGCCAGGAACTCCTCGCCCTTGCAAAGCACCTGCACACGCGGGTCCTGGTGGTCGCGAACCTCGCAAAGGACGGGACGACGCGCTACTCAGGGCAAGCCGACTTCG
>JAJYTV010000179.1 GCA_021792885.1 Bacillota bacterium | reverse complement strand
CGCCGTGTCGATCGTCACCCAGGCGCGGTGGTTGCCGGCGATCAGGAGTCCCTCGCCGCGCCGTGCACCGCGCAGCTTCTCCTGCTCCGCCTCCGACAGGCCGTAGAGCTGCGTCACCGTCGGGAGGTCTCGCGCCTCCTGCCGGAGCAGGAGCTTCACCGAGGCGTTGGAGAGAACGGGCTCCCCTTCCCGCGCCACCTCCGGGAAGAGGAAGTCGCCGGGGTTCTGCGTCACAACGATCAGCGAGCCGTTGTAGTGGCGGATGGACTTCGCCATGCGTTTGAGGAAAGAGAGCGCCTGCGGCACCTGCGGGTTTGCGAGCATCCAGGCTTCGTCGACCACCAACACCACGCGCTCCGTCGAGCGTCGCTGGGCCAAGATCCACGCGAAGTTCAGTACGTTGATGTACTGGGCCTGTTGGACGCGGACCGGGGCCTTCTCCAGCTCGTGCACGTCGAGCACCACGAAGTCGGCATCGGTCACGGAGACGCTGGACGGTCCGGCCCACAGCGCCGCTTCGGTGCCTTCGGCCGCCTCCTCCAGCAGGGCGGCGAGGGTCCGCCACGACGGGTCTGCGCCGGGCTGCAGGCTCTGCTCATGGCAATAGGCGTATACGTCACCGACATGCGGCCAGCCTTCGGGCGGCACGGTGGCAGGGTCCGTCTCCGGTGCGAGGCCCTTCGCGCGGTAGACCTGGCGCAGCGCACGCCCCAGCAGGGCGCGCAGGTCGCTGGTCATGTCCGGCAGATAGAGGTCGAAGAAGAGGTGCACCTGCTGCAGGTGCGCCCAGACGGGCTGTGATTCGACACGGCCCTGGTCGTCCCCCAGATCCTCTCCCCCGTCCACGGGCGCCGGAGGTGCTTGGAGCGGGTTGATGCGGGAGGAGCCACCGGCGCCCGCGTTGATCCAGTTACCACCGAGCGCCCGGCAAAGCCGGTAGTAGTCGCGCAGGGGGTCGATGGCGATGACCGTGGCGCCCTGCGCCCATTCCCGAATCATCGCGAGCATGGTGGTGTGGCTCTTGCCGGCCCCGGAGGCGGCGAGGACCGTCCAGTTCTTGTTGGTGAGTCCTGCGTCTGCAGGCGGGTCCCAGCGGTCCATGAGCACGAGGCCACCCGACGAGTCGTGACCGAGGACAATGCCGTGCCCATGGTTGATGCCGCCCGAGGAGAAGGGAAACGCCGCCGCGAGTGTCTCGGCGGGAAGCTGGAACGGTGCGCCGCCGCGCAGTCCCTGGGGCAGCACGCCCCAAGGCCCGACCGCCTTGAGGCCGTCCTCCTGCTTGAACGCGAGCGGACGTGCGCGCATGCCCGCTGCGGCGAGCGTACCTTCGAGGCGCTTGCAGCGCCGCAGGCCCGTCGGCTCGTCGGGCGCCGTGACGAGGGCGAAGACCCCGACGGTGAAGACACTCTGCTGCTCCTGGTCGATCTTGCGAAGCAGGGCCTGGGCGTCCTGGATCTGCTGCTCCATGCGTTGCTGCGAGATGGCGCTGCCGCCCTGCGCGAGCTGGCCCGCGAGCAGGGAGATCGCGCGGCTCATGGCGAGGGTGATCTGCGTCGGGTCGGTCGGCAGGGCGTGGACGGAAAGGGCCACCCCTTCGAGGTTCGCGGCCGTCGCGAGCCAGCCGGCGTCGACGCTCGGCGGAAAGTTGCTTACGGCGTAGATGCGACCCCACTGGGAGCCGAGGTCCACGGCCCTGCGCTCGAAACGCAGGGCCTCGGGAGCGAAGGCGTTGCGGAGCGCGGCGCCGGGGGTCGGCGCGGCTTGCTTGGTCAGCTTGGGCATGGCTGTCTCTCCTTTGGCACGGTTCTTTAACCAAACAAGGACCGCCCACCATGGGCGATCCTTGTTTAGGTCGTCTTCGGGGTTTCACCGGTCCCGGTCCCCGCCTCGCTCAGGCTCAGGCGGTGGTTTAGGTCTTTGAGGCTGCGGTTGGCGCTGCTGCGCAAGAGCGAAGAGGCGATCGTCCAGTCGTCCGAGCATTGACTTGACGTCCTGAAGTTGCGTGTTCGTGTTCCGCTGAAGGTCGTCGATCCGCTTGTCTAAGGCGTTGAATCGCTCTTCCATGCGCCGGGCGAGGGCTTCCTGTTCTGTCAGGACGCGCTCCAAACCGGGAGCGATTAGCCGCTCCAGGAACCCGAGCGCCCGCCTTGGACCTGCCATCACGACACGCTCCTCTCCCGTCCTGATTTTGAGCATATCACACGCCCTCGCGGCGACGAGACTCAGGGAGCCATCGCATCTCCTTCTGTAGGTTGGAGATCCGGTCGTGCGCATCCGAAAGGTACTGCCGGAGGTCGTCGTCATGCTTGCGAAGGGCATCGTCATGCGCATTCATCTCGTGGTGTAGGTTGTCAACGCGCTTGCTGAGGTTGTTCACGCGCTGCTCGATGAGGGAATTCCGGCCTAGGACGGCCCGCCGTACCTCCAGACGCACCAGGAGCCACAGGAGAACCAGCCCGCCCAACGCGTAGAGAACGATCATCCCGTCACCTCCTGCCTAAGCATGGGCGGAACGCGCAGCCCGTCTGGCACCGCCTCGACAGCCGCCTGCCCGCTGTGAAACGAGAGGAAGAGAAGCTCGCGCCAGTCGGCGTCGGACATGACCCGCGCCTGCATGCCGGCCGCCCGCATAAGGTCGTCCGCGAGCGCGCCGAGCGACGTGCGGTGCTCGCGGACCGCGTCGGGGCCAATGCGCGTCACAAGGATGTAGTACCTGCGCTCCACGGCCTCCCCGGAGCGCACGAGCCCATGCACCCAGCCGAGGTAGTCGCGCAGCACTGCCTTGCGGCGGGCGTCCGTGTTTGTGAGCATGCCGTCGAGCGAGGCGAGGTAGGCGTCGAGGTCGACGGGCCGGAAGAGCGAGAGGATCTGGAACGGAACCTGCAGGCCGTTCAGCGCGGCGTGCACCGCGCCGACGATCGCGCGCTTCTCGTTGTCGCTCTTGAGGCTGAGCGACAGCGGCGACACCGCGATCCCCCCGACCGCCGCCCCATCCGTCCGGATGAGGCAGCCGTCCCGCAGGTCCGCGAGGGGAAGCCAGTCTTGCGCGGCCTGACGCGGCGGCAACGCCGCGTTGTCGGGTGCGGGGCCGGATGCCTTCTTGGGCCGTAGCATTGCCGGGAGCTTCATCACACGTCATCCCTCCCGAAGTCATAGAGGTATTGGTGCCGCGTCCGACCGTAGGCCCGCGCGTCAAGCAGCATGTCAAGCATGGAGCCGCCTGTCGCCATGGGCATCGCGAGACCGACGCCGCAGCCTGCCGCCACGATCACGAGCAGAGCGCGCAGCCAGAGCGGCAAGCCGGCGAGCGAGGCGACGGCGAAGAGCAGGGCGCCGATTCCAAGCCCGACGCCGGCAGACCCGAGTTCGCGCCATCCCCATCCGGGCAGGATCTCCCAGCGCTGCGTGATGCGGCGCGGGATGAGGTAGCGGTTCACCTGGACCCACGCCCCTTCTCAGAGAGCGGCAGGCGCCGGCCGTCCCAGAGCATCGGCGTGTTGAGGTGCGGGTTCGAGCGCGAGGGCAGGTAGCAGTCCGGGCAGTGGACCGTGCCGGAGAAGTCCCGTTCGACGGCACGTTCGGAGTCCGCGCTGGGCTGCCAGTGCATGCGGCAGTGCGGGCAGGTGCAACTATCGTGAAGATCACGTAACCTTCCCGAGCGCGCCGCAGCTGCCATAAGGAGCTGATGCCCCGTCATGTCGTCGCCTCCTTACTTCGCGCCGAGACCGAGCATGCCCCGGACGCCGCCGCGCTGCAGGATCATACCGCCGAACGCCCAGCCCGACTGCGCGATCCCCGTCCGGTAGCTCCACTGCTGCAAAAGGTGTGCCCCGCGAATCGCGACCCAGGCCCACGCGAGCATCTCCAAGATGGCGAGGAACGCCCCGAGGGGCTTCGTGCCGACGTCGATCACCACGGTCGCGACGAGGCCCTTGAGCGCGAGCCACTGCACGGCGCTCGAAAGGGACAGGATGACGAGGTT
The DNA here is from genome assembly GCA_021792885.1 of Bacillota bacterium. Taxonomy (GTDB): domain Bacteria; phylum Bacillota; class Sulfobacillia; order JAJZYS01; family JAJYTV01; genus JAJYTV01. The sequence continues at coordinate 981 of JAJYTV010000179.1, read as the reverse complement.
CTTCCACCAGAGCTGCCACACACCGCCGTCCGGACTCAGCCAACCGAGCGTGACGAGCGGCGCGGCGATCACGTAGATGGCGAGTTCGGCGCCGCGAATCAGCATCTGGAGGAAGACGATCAGGAGCGCGACCAGCACGACAACGACCATGAGCACCAACACAAGCACGTCGATGCCGCCCATGCCGGACAGGCCGTTCACGAGGATGGCGAGCACATTGATGCTGCTTTCAGCCGGCGCCGCCACGAGCGCAGCGCCGAACTGGATGCCCCAGGAGAAGACCGCGTAGGGCAGGAAGCCGCCGAGCGCACCGTAGACGATGACGCGCAGGAGTGCCTTCGCCCAATAGCCGGTCGCGTCGTTGCCGGTTCCTTCGTTCCAGAGGACGTACTCCGTGAGCGCCTTCCAAGCGATGTAGAGGCCCAGGATGCCGCCGGCGACGGAGGCCGAAACCGCCTCGGCGGAATGTACCCAAGGTGCGTTCGCCATGGCGAGAGAGCCGTTCGCGATATGCTGGAGTGCCCAGGCGAGGAGCTGGAGGAACGGGTTCAGGAGATAGTGGAGCGCGATGTCGATCAGCGCGCTTGTCAAGAGTCCGGTCAGGTCGATCACCCCTCTCAGCAAAAGAGACGGCCCGGCGAGGAGTGTATCCCCCGCCGGGCCTGCGTGTTAGAGGATGCTGGCGGCGACACCGGTGAGCAGGCTCGCGCCAGCGATGATCGCGGTCCCGACAAACACCTTCTTGATGCTGGCGGTGTGATGCGAGACGCTTTGCGGGTCGTCGTTGAGGTTGCGGGCCAAGGCGTGATAGGCGATCATGAGCCCTCCGCCCGCGGTGCCCATCCCACCGACGGCGACGGAACCACTCTGCAGCGTCGAGAGGATCGGCGCCGTGACCGTGCTCAGGTTCGCTCCGGACGCGGCGAACGCAGGGGCCGCAATCGCGAGCACCGGCACGGCAGCGGCAGCGGCTATGGTGGC
>JAJYTV010000178.1 GCA_021792885.1 Bacillota bacterium | reverse complement strand
GGCCTCGACCTTGGAGATCGTCGGGTGCGATCGCGTGTGGATGTCGACAAGATCCTCGATGCGCCTGCGCATCTGCTCCACGAACTGCGGTTCGGTCGCAAGGCGCTTCGTCCAGTCGCGGTCCAGGCCCAGGAGCAACTCATCGATGATCCGCTGGCGCACGGGGTCTGGCAGCACAGATTGCGCGCCGGTCTTGGCCTGCACGGCGGGGCGAAGCGTTGACGCGGCGAGCGCGCCCTGCAGCGCCCCCTGCGCCGTGCCCCCTGCCAGTTCGCGCTGCAGGAGGCTCACGGCCTATCCCCCCTGAGTCGCCCGAAGAGTCCGGCGCGACGCGGCGCCTTGGCCTTCTCGGGGCGACGGCGGACCTTGCCCTCCGACAGTTCGGCGATCGGCACGATGTTGCGGGCAAGGCTGCGCACGCTGGCCGCCCATGGCGTGCTGCCGAGGCGTTCGATCGGGGCCTTGCCGTGCTCCTCGACGTTGGTGTGCCGGCGCACCCGCGGATCTTCCGGGATCGGCTGGCCGATCGCGGGGAAACGCGAGACCTGCATCACGTCTGCGATGCTGTGGGCGCCGTGCTTCGGGCGGCGGTTGATCACGAGCTTGACCTTCGATGGGTCGAAGCCGAGCCGTCGCATCTCTTCCGACATCAGGAGGTTGGTTGCATCGTCCATCGCGGACACGTCCTCGGTGTCCGGCTTGATGATGAGGAGCACCGTCGTGGCGTCCTTCATGGCCGCGAGGGCGTAGTCCCGGTCGAGGCTGCTGGTGGGCAGGTCGTAGAGCACGATGTCGTAGAGCCTGCGCATCGCCTCGATGACGTTGGTGAACGTCTCAGGGGGGATGCGCATGCGGTCAATGGGATTGGATGGCGCGGGCAGGACCCACAGACCGCTCTCGTGCTGTACGAGCAGACTTTCGACCCTCGCGCGGTCGAGCGAGGCGGCGTCTACTCCCACCCAGTCTGCCAGCGTCCTCGCAGGGCGCTTTGGAAGCCCAAGCTGCACGCCCAAGCTGACCGTCGCGAGGTCGAAGTCCACGGCGGCCACGCGCAGGCCGACGCGCTGCAGGGCGAAGAGGACGCCGAGGTTGCTCACGAGCGTGCTCTTCCCCACCCCGCCCTTTGGGCTGAAGGCGCAGATGATCTCCTGCCGGACGGTGCGCACCGGCCCTGCGAAGGCGGGACTTGAAGGGGTCTGTTCCGGCCGGCCTACCGCATAGGCGCCGTGGCGCTGGTCCTCGTCGTGCGCGCGCGTAATCGCGTCTGCGATGTCGGCATAGGTGTACGGCTTCGGCAGGACCGCACGAACGCCCGACGCCTTCGCCTCTTGCCAGAGCTCGACGCTCGGGGTCTGCGTCGTGAGGAACACCCACGTCCCCGGCACGAGCTTGAGAATGCGCTGAGCCGTCTCGAGGGCGCTGGGCCTTGCAAGCCCCTGGTCCAGGAGCACGACATCGGGCCGGTAGTCGGCGACAACACCGAGCGCGTCGTGGCCGTGGGTCGCCGTACCGACGATCGTCATGTCGTCACCCGCCGTCAGCATCCTTGCGGCGGCGTCCATCGCAGTGCGGTCGCCGTCCACCAGCATGAGGCGCCACCGCCGCGGCATGCCCATACGCTCAGCGAGGTTCCCCACCTTACTTCCCCCCCTTCGAGGACTGCGCGCTTGTGGCAGCCGTGGACGCGGACGGCGCCAGGGACAGGCCATACTGGCTGAGGAACGTGAGCGCGGTTGTGGGCGGCAGGTTCGCGGCCGCGGCGTTGGAGGAGTAGCCGTTCAAGAGCAGGGACACGGAGCCGTAAGCCTGCGCGTAAGCGATGTACTGCGCCTGCTGCGGCGTGACGAGCAGGGTCACATCCCCTGAGGACTGCTGCTGTTGCTGGCCGGCGTTCACCGCCAGCACCTCGACGTTGCGCGCCAGGATGAGCGTCGCCGGGAGAACCTGCTGGCCAGAAATCGGCACCTTGACAGTCGCCAGGAGGTCAACCCTAGAGCCGACCGCCACCCCGGGGAGTCCTTCGTCCTGGGTGACCGGGATCGTGTAGGCCCTGTCCTGGGGGGTGCCGTCCTGGGTCAATTGGACGCTCAGGGTCTGCGCCTGTTGGGTGGCGGCCGAAGGGATATTCGCGTTGATCCACGCACGGACGATCTGGGTACCTGCCGGAATCGGCGCATCGCTCACCGATCCGACGATCTGCGAGACGGAAGTGTAGCTGCTGGCCTCGCGGTCCATCTGCGCAACCTGAGTCACCTTCAGTTCGCCCGCCGTGATCGGCTGGAATGGCGCAATGTTGGTGGCCGCTACCACCACCGGAACGGTGTGACGGGCCGCCTGGATGGTCGACGCGCCGACTACGGCCGCGAGCAGGGCGAACACGGCGGCGAATGCGAAGAAGACTCGATGCCCCGAGAAGAACTTGCGCACGGTGGTCCCCCCTACTCCGAGATCAGATTGATCGCGTAGATGCGCCACGCACCGCCGAGCCGCGTCAGCTGCATAACCATCGACGGATGCGACACCTGGTTGCCGACGTTCGGGATCTCCGTCTCGAGCACGTAACTCGCCCGCACCGTGGCAAGGCCATGCTGGGTGTCGAGCGAGGTGATCTGAATGGAAAGGTGCGACACCGTGTCGTGGTAGGTGACCTGGGAGAAGAGGGTTTGGGCCGACGCGAGCGCGGTCAGCGCGCCGCCCGTGGCGATGGTCCGCGCCTCGTTGAACTTGGCGGTGGACACGTCCTCGATGTAGGACCGCACCTGCCCGGTGATCGCTGCCTTAACCGCCGCGTCGTTGTTGCCGCACCCGGCGAGCAGCAGCGCAGCGCCAGCCAGGACGGCAAAGATAGCCGATCGCCTCATACCGTCAGATCCTCCTTTTCCGTGCCGAGCAGCCTGCCCAAGATGCCACGGCTGCGCTGGTTCGCGCGTAGGTGTCTCGGGAGAAGGCCGCTCATCGTCCCCTTGACCGCGGCGGCCTGATTGCCGGGCATCTCAACGGCGGGAACGCCCTGCGCCTGCGCTTCGAGCGCGAGCTCCGTCGCTGCGGGAATTGCGGCTGCGAGTGACAGGCCAAGCACCTCCGCGTAGTCCTGGGCGTTGCCGAGCCGGTCGCTCCAAGGTGAAAGCACAAGCTCCCAGCCTGCGATGCTGTAGTCGGCCTTCATCTTGTCGAGTGCGTCCTTTGCGCGACGCAGACGATGCACGTCCGGCGAGACGACGCAGAGCACGCGATCCGCGATGCGCAGCGCGTCACGCGCGAAGTCGCTGTCGACGCGCCCGCCTATGTCCACCACGATCACCTCAGCCACACGGCGCAGTTCATCTCTCGCCTTGAGCAGCGAATTGGGCGGCAGCTTCGCGAGGTTTTGGCCCGAAAAGCGGCCCGCCACCCACAGGTGCTCATAGCCGCGCAGGCGTGTGAACATCTGATCGCGCAGGCTGTCCCCCGCAGAAGTGGCGGTGGTGAGCGCAAAGACGCCCTCCGTGGCCGCGACCCGCTCTTGGAGTCCAAGTGCGTCCCATACGCCAGGGTCCTCTCCCCCATCGATCAGGGCTGTTGCCGCACCGGCGCGCGCGGCGAGCGCCGCGAGGTTGACTGCGACAAAGGTGGCCGCAGACGTGACGCCCACGTTGCAGACCGCGATCATCTCTCCGCGTGCCGGGATCACCCTGGGCGAGAGATCGTGCGCGACGGGGCGTCGCGCTGGGGCCGCAGGCAATTCCTGGAGGCGGGTCTCATCTACCTTGCGAGGCGCGGACGATCGCTTTGCGACGCCCTCGGTCAGTCGCCGCACGGCTGAGCGGACGTGGCGCTTCGCCGCAGGCTCGGGCTGGTCCGCAGTAGCGGCAACTCGCGGCTCGTCCTGCGGAGGGGCTGGGATCGGATCAGGGGGAGCGGCCGGGGCGTCACCGCAGAGCGCCAGCACGTCCGCCAGCGGGCGAGGGTTGTGGATGTGGAAGAGGACGTCCTCGGCTGTGACCTGGCTCTCGGCGCTCGTCCAGCGCAGGAGGTTGGTCACGCCGATGTCGGCCAGGAGCCGATAGATGGAATCCCCTTCGGGGTGCTCTTGACCATCCATGAGCAAGACGACGCGAGAGGTTGTGGACGAGCGGATCCGCTGCAGATAGTGCGGGATGGTCGGGTTGGGCATGCCGCGCTGCACGTCGGCGGCATTGTCTGATGGCACGAACTCGGAGGTCACGAGGACTTCCGGCTTCAGCTCCACCACGCGAGCGACGGTCTCCTCGCTCCATTGCACCGTGTCGAGGACGATCTCGAGGCTCGGGTCGTTGCGCAGGGGGTCCACCAGCATCGTCTCTTCGGCTGCGAGGACGACTGCGATCCGCACCGGCTCACCTCCAAAAAGGAAAAGGCGCACGGAGTGAGACATGCGATGTCTCACTCCGTGCGCCGAATCCGGCGTTTTACCACGGCTAAGCAGCGACTATCAGAAGTCTAGCGAATCGGCGGAATACGGTCAATTCATGGAGACGGAGGTCGGTTCAGCTGTCGGTGCGGCGGATATGCTCGCGAATCACGGAGCGGAGTATGTGGCTGCGATCCTTCTCGGGCTGCCGCTGCCACCAATCCCATATGTCCTCGTCGATGCCGGGGCGGATGCGCACGTAGATGTGTTTGCGCTGCTGCTCCGCCGCGGTCGCGTCGACGGGCGGGCGGTGCGGGCGGCGTTCCGGAGCGACCAGCTGTTCCGGCTGGACGGGCGACCGGTGGAAGGGTTTGCCCCGCTGTCGGGCTTCTGGCCGGTGTCGGACGGTTGGGTGCGGACACATGCCAATTACCCGCACCACCGCGCCCGGCTGCTGGCCGCGCTCGACCTTCCCGACTCCGCAGGCGCCGACGACCTCGGCCGTGCGCTTGCAGGCAGCGCGGCGGCCGAGGCGGAAGGCCGGGTGCTCGCCGCCGGTGGGCTGTGCGTGGCGGTCCGCAGCGCAGCCGGCTGGCGTGCGCATCCCCAGGCGGCGGCGGTCGACGCGCT
>JAJYTV010000177.1 GCA_021792885.1 Bacillota bacterium | reverse complement strand
CGAGCCGAGCGGGTAGAAGCCTGAATCGACGCCGTGGTTTCGGTGGCTAAGCTCGGTGAAGTGGCGCACCACCTGGATCTCCGCGAGCTCGGGCAGCGGGAGTTCTGCGCGCAGCGCCGACGCCGGCAGGTACTGCGAGAGGTCCACTTCGCGCTGCGGCAGGTAGGTGGTGTGGCGCCCTGGTTCGTGCTCCTCGAAGATCGTCTTCACGATGCCATTCCCCGCAGTTCTCGCACGAGATGATCGATCTCTTCCGGCGTGCGCCGTTCGGTCACGCTGAAGAGGACGTGCCCCGCAAGCTCCGGGTAGAAGCGTCCCAGGTCGAGCGGTCCGAGGAATCCCTCGCGCAGCAGTGCCTCCTGCATCGCCTGCGGCGCCACCGGGCTGCGCAGCGCGACTTCGAAGCCGAACGCACCGCCGAAGGCGGGCTGCAGGGGCGTGCCCTCGAGACCTGCGGCAAGCCGGTGCGCGCCCTCGATGGAGAGCGCCGCGGCCTGGCGCAGCCCGCTCGGGCCGAGCAGGGAGACGTAGATCGTCGCCGCGAGGGCCATGAGTCCCTGGTTCGTGCAGATGTTCGACGTCGCGCGCTCGCGCCGGATGTGCTGCTCGCGGGTCTGGAACGTCAGCACGTAGCCGCGGTTGCCGTCATGGTCGGTCGTCTCGCCGACGATGCGGCCGGGCAGGCGGCGCAGGTACTCCTGCTTCACGCCCATGAACCCGAGGTAGGGGCCGCCGAAGGAGAGCGAAATGCCGAGCGGCTGCCCCTCGCCCACCGCGACGTCCGCGCCGTACTCGCCCGGCGGCCTGAGCACGGCGAGCGAGACGGGGTCCGCGACCGCGATGTAGAGCGCGCCCTGCGCGTGGGCCGCCTCCACGAGCGCCTGCGGCTCCTCGAGGAGGCCAAAGAAGTTCGGGTGCTGGACGATCACGCAGGCCGCGTTCTCCGCGAGCCGGCGCACCTCGTCCGGGTCCGCGCGGCCGTCGCGCAGCGGCGCCTCGACAACCTCGAGGTCATGGCCCTCCGCGTAGGTGCGCAGCACCCCGCGGTACTGCGGGTCCACCGAGCGCGCCACGACGATGCGCGTGCGGCCCGTGTGCCCGTAGGCGAGCATGGCCGCCTCGGCGACGGCCGTCGCGCCGTCGTAGAGGGACGCCTGGGCGACGTCCATGCCGGTCAGGGCCGCGATCAGGGACTGGAACTCGAAGATCACCTGCAGCGTGCCCTGGCTGATCTCCGCCTGGTAGGGCGTGTAGGACGTGTAGAACTCCGAGCGGCGCAGCATCTCCCCCACAACCGACGGGACATAGCGGTCGTAGGCGCCGCCGCCGAGGAAGGAGACCATCTGATCGGTGTCCCTGTTCTGCTGCGCGAGCCCCGCGAGCAGGCGTCGCACCTCCATCTCGGGGAGGCCCGCCGGCAGATCGAGGGGCCGATCCAGGCGCACCGATGCGGGAATGTCCGCAAAGAGGTCGTCGACGCTGCGCGCGCCGATCACGGACAGCATCGCGTCGCGATCTTCCTGGGTATGCGGAGAGAAGCGCATCTCAGTGGCCGCCTTCCTGCTCGGCTTCGTAGGCGGTCGCGTCCAGGAGGCCGGCCGCCTCGGCGTCGTCGACGCCCTCGAGGGCGATGATCCAGCCGACGCCGTACGGGTCCTGGTTGATCAGTTCGGGGTGGTCGACGAGCTCCTGGTTCACCTTCGCGATCTTGCCGGAGACCGGGGAGTAGAGGTCCGAGACGCTCTTCACCGACTCGACGACGCCGAACGCCTCGCCCTGCTTCAGCGTGCGCCCGACCTCCGGGAGCTCGACGAAGACGACGTCGCCGAGCTGGTCCTGGGCGAACTGCGTGATGCCGACCGAACCGTCTGCCCGCAGCCACTCATGGTCCTTCGTGTAGCGCAGATCCTGCGGCGTGCTCACTTGCCACTCCTCCTGTAGAACGGAATCTTGACGATCTCCGCAGGCACGGCGCGCCCGCGCACTTCGACCGCGATCCTCGTGCCAGGTTGCGCAAGCTCCGCCGGCACGTATCCGAGTCCGATCGACTGGCCGAGGGTCGGGCTCGGCATGCCGCTCGTCGTCACGCCGATGGTCTTCCCCGCCTCGTCCTGCAAGGGGTAGCCCTGGCGGGCGATGCCGCGCTCGAGCACGCGGTAGCCGACGAGGCGCCTTGCCGGCCCGCCCTCCTCCTGCACCTTGACCAGCGGCGCCTGGCCGACGAAGTCCGGCTTCTGCAGCTTGACGAAGAACTTGAGCCCCGCCTCGAGCGGACTATGGTCCGCGTCCAGCTCGTGCCCATAGAGTGGAAGGCACGCTTCGAAGCGCAGCGAGTCGCGCGCCCCGAGCCCGCAGGGCAGGATGCCCTCCTGCGCGCCGGCGCGCAGGATCTCCCGCCAGACGTGCACGGCGTCCTCTGCGCGCACGTACACCTCGAATCCGTCCTCGCCCGTGTAGCCGGTACGCGACACGAGCGCCTTCCTGCCCGCCACATCGACGTCCTCCGCGGCGTGGAAGAACGCGATCTCCTGCAGGTCCTTCGACGTGAGGCGCTGCAGGATCTCCTGCGCCCTTGGCCCCTGCACGGCGATCTGGCCCGTCTCGGCCGACACGTCGCGCACCTCGACGCCGGGGCCGAAGTGCTCCTTTCGCTCGAAGATCCAGGCGACGTCCTTGTCCGTGTTCGCCGCGTTGATGACGAGCAGCACGCGATCTTGCAAACGGTATACCAAGAGGTCGTCGACGACCCCCCCGTCCGGATAGCACATCGGCGTATAGAGCACCTGGTCCATCGCGAGCCGCTGGCAGTCGTTCGTCACGAGGTAGTCGGCGAACGCGAGCGCGCGTTCGCCCCGCAGTTCGACCTCGCCCATGTGCGACACATCGAAGAGGCCAGCCCGCTGGCGCACGGCCTCGTGCTCAGCCAGGATGCCTGCCGGATATTGCACCGGCATATCCCAGCCGCCGAAATCGACCATCCGTCCACCGAGCGCCACATGTTCCTCGTAGATCGGCGTTCTCTTACCCATCTCCAACCTCCCGCCTCAGACCGGGTTGGGTCGAAGCTGGCTTCCCCACAGCAGCAGCGCCGCCAGCAGACCCGCCACGCCGACGCCCGCGGCCGCCAGGAAGAGGTGGCCGAAGGTCGGCAGGAAACTCGCATAGAGCACAGGGCCAGCCGCCGTGCCGAGTGCCCGGAACGTTCCGAGCATCGCGACGGCCGCGCTGCTCTGTCCCCGTGGCGCGAGCCCCAACACAAGATACTGCAACGGGGCGCCCATGGTAAGGCCCACTCCGCCACCAATCAGCACGAGTCCGACGACGAGGCCGGGGAGCGCGCCCAGCGCCGGTACGGCGTAGGCTCCCCCGGCCAGCAGCAGAAATCCGGCGGTGAGCACTGGCATCGCCCCGACGCGGTCCGTCAACCCGCCGCCCTGCCAGGACGCGAGCGCCGCCGCAAGCGCCATCGGCAGGAGCGCGATGCCCGACTGCGTCTCGCTGAGGTGCAGCGCGCGCAGGCCGTAGAGCGGGACGAAGAGCGCGATGACCATCCCTGCGGCGCTCAAAAGCCCGAGCGCGTACGCAAAGCCCATCCCCCCGCGCAGCGTGAGGTTGCCGAAGATCGAGCCGCTCGCGCCGCGCTCCCAGAAGCGGAGGTTCGGCAGCAGCAAGACGCCGAAGACGAGGCTCGCGACGCCGAAGGGGACGTTGCCGCGGTGCAGGTACTCGAGTCCGAGCAACAGCGCGCCCACGGCTACCGCCGTTAGCACCGCGCCGACGATGTCGAGCGGCGCGGCGCGGCGCTCCGCAGGCTCCGGGAAGGTGAAGAGCGAGAGGCCCGCGACCACCCACGCAAGCGGCACGGTCGCGAAGAACAGCCAGCGCCAGCTCGCATAGGAGACGAGCACGCCCCCAATCGGCGGCGCGATCACCGCAGCAAGACCGTAGACAGCGCCGACGATGCCGAGCAGGGAGCCGCGCTGCGCGGGCGCAAAGGCGGACCCGATCTCCGCCGTCGCGAGGGGGATGAGCGCCGCGGCGCCGAGCGCCTGCACGCCGCGGGCGGTCAGCAGCAGCGCAAACGTCTGGCTGAAGCCCGCCAGCAAGGAGCCGAGCCCGAACACGAGCGCACCGGCGAAGAACACCATGTGCCGCCCGTAGCGGTCGCCCAAGGCGCCCGCGATCGGCAGCCCGAGGCCGTAGATGATCGCGTAGACGGTGACAAGCCACGCACCGCCATCGGACGTGACGCCCATCGCATGCGAGATGGCGCTCAGGCCAGGCGCGATCAGGTTCAGGTCGGCGGCCCCCAGGAACACACCGAGCATCAGCGTCCAGAGCAGCGCCGCATGCTCCCTTCGCAAACTTTCCCCTCCCAAAGTGCCCCGCAAGTTTCAAGTGCAGCCTGTCCGAATGGGTATTCTTCGCATCCTAGGCTGGGGAATCCTCCGCACCCCGCCCGTGACGGGCGTCACCGCCCGTTCTTCGCGTATGGGCCAATCTAGGGCCAAACAGCCGCATCCCTTGGCCACGGGCGCATGCTACGTTTTACGCGAGAAGGAGCGGATGACCGTGCCGAATCCAGCGGACCCGCAGGGATCGCCATTTCGCGAGCGTCCGATGCTCGTATTCTGGGAAACAACAAAAGCCTGCCTGCTCGCCTGCAGGCATTGCCGCGCGACCGCGCAGCGCGAACCCTTGCCGGGGGAACTCGATACGGCGGAGGGCGAGGCGCTGTTGCGCGAGATCCGTTCGTTCGGCGATCCCCCGCCGGTCGTGATCTTCACCGGCGGAGATCTCCTGATGCGTCCCGACATCGACCACCTGTTGCGCTACGCGCAGGGACTTGGTCTGCACACGGCGGCCGCGCCCGCAGCGACGCCGCTTTTGTCGCGCGACGCGCTCCTTCGCCTTCTCGATGCGGGCGTGCACTCCATCTCGCTCAGCCTCGACGCCCCAGGCGAGGCCCACGACGCGATCCGCGGCGTGCCGGGCACCTTC
>JAJYTV010000176.1 GCA_021792885.1 Bacillota bacterium | reverse complement strand
AGCACGAGCATGAACGCGCCGACGAGCTTCGGCCCGAAGCGGTCCGCCAGGTATCCACCGACCATCGCCATGGCGATCGCGATCCAGCTGCTCACCGAGGAGAGCGCGCCGACCTGCGCCGACGTGAAGTGGAAGACCTTCAGCAGCACCGGGTTGACGATGCTGGTGGCGAGAAGCGACATGTTCTCGAAGAGTCCGAAGAGGAAGACGACCGTGAGGATGGCCCACCGGTAGGTCGGGTAGCCTGCTGCGGGCGCAGAGTCCTTGGCGCCGAGGGAAGTGTCAGCCATGATCGCATCGCTCCTTTCGTGTCAGAGGGCTCCGTCTTGCGCCGCGGCAAACAGCCGGGCGCCGCGGAGATAGGCCGTTCCATCGAGCAGCAGCCGCGCGGTGCGCAGGTAGCCCGCGCGCAGGACCGAGAGGTCCTCCCCGTCCGCCAGGACCTCCGCCTCCACCTCCATGCCGCCGCTCGGGTGGCCGATGCGCACCGTGGGGCCCGCGGCCGGCCTCGCCACCTCGTAGGCCACCGTTCCGGGAATCCTTGCGCCGACGGCGAGCGTCACGCTCGCCGCGCCCGGGAAGGCCTTGTGCAGGGTGAGCGGCTGGCCGCCCAGCACCTGCGCGGCGATGTCGACGTTCTCCGCCGCCATGGTGCCGTTCCCGACCACCAGCGGGTAGTCGTGGGGCGGCGCGACCAGGATCGGGATCGGCGTGAGCCGCCCCTCGGGGACGCCGACCCTGCGCGCGACCGCCCGCTGCAGCAGGTCTGTCCTCTCGAGCAGGGCCTGGTCTGGAGCCGAGGGAAGGCGAGCGGGGTCGAGCCCCAGTTCCTCCGCCCGCACCATGAAACAGAGGTTGGCGATGTCGACGATCGACACGGTGACGGCGCCGAGTCCCTCCGCATAGAGGAGCTCCTGCGCCGCTCCGGTCGGCAGGAGGCGCCCCGTGGTGCTCCCTGCCGTCAGCCGGTAGTCCATCCGCACGGGTGCTCCGGTCCCGGGAACGCCGTCGATGGCGAGGTCTCCCTCCACCGCCCCGTGCCCGCCCTTGACCGGCACGTCCGAGAGCAGGATGGTCTTCGTGTTGTGGTTGTAGATGCGCACGGTGGTGACGGGCTCGACCGGCTGGACAAGCCCCTTCTCGATGGCGTAGAGGCCCACGGCGGCGGAGATGTTGCCGCAGAGCATGTCGAAGTGCACCTGCGCGGTCGAAGTCCCGACCTGGGCGAAGGTGTAGTCGACGTCCGCGCCCTCGACGCTCGGCGGTCCGACGATCGCCACCTTGCTCGTGAGGAGGTCCGCGCCGCCCAGTCCGTCGATCTGCCGCGGGTCTGGGCTGCCCATCAGCGCGAGCAGGAACCGTTCGAGCTCCCCGGGCTGCGACGGAACGGCCGACGCGGGCAGGAACACGGCCTTGCTCGTGCCGCCGCGCACGATGGTCGAGGGAACCGCGATCATCTCCGCACCGAACTGAGCCACCGCAGACCCCTCCTTCCTAGAGCGTGAGGATGTTGACGGTGCAGGCCGTCCCCTCGACGCCGCGGGCCTTGCCGCCGCGGCAGTGCGCGAGCCCCACCTTGAGGTTTGCCACCTGGCGGTCGCCCGCCTCGCCGCGCAGCTGCTTCACGATCTCGATCACCTGCGCCACGCCCGTCGCCCCCAGGGGGTGTCCCTTGCCGAGCAGCCCGCCGCTCGTATTCACCGGAAGACGGCCGTTCAGGCTGGCCTCGCCGCGTTCGACGGCCCGCGGGTACTCGCCGAAGGGGAAGAGGTGCAGCCCTTCGATGCGGGTCGTCTCGGCGATCGAGAAGCAGTCGTGCACTTCGGCCATCTGGACGTCCTCCGGTCCCAGCCCCGCCTGTTCGTAGGCCGCGAGCGCCGTGCGCCAGGTGAGGTCCTCCTGCGTCATGTCCGGCAGGCCCACCTCCATGCGCCCGCTGCGCAGCGCCGAAGCGACGAGCCGCACGGCGCGCGAGCCGCCGAGCTGCCTGCGCTTCTTCTCGCTCACCAGCACGACGGCGGCCGCCCCGTCCGAAACCGGCGCGCACTCGTCGCGGTGCAGGGGTTCCGCGATGAGTGGCCCCGCCAGCACCTCGTCGATGCTGACCGGCTTCTTGAACTGGGCGAGCGGGTTCAAGGACGCGTTGAACTTGTTCTTCGCGGCGATCGCCGCGAGCTGGCGCGGGGTCGTGCCGTACTGCTCGAAGTGCCTTCTGGCGCGCATGGCGTAGACGGACGGCATGGTGAGCCCGATCTGCGCCTCGATGTCGCTCTCGTCGGGCTGCAGCGCGCCGCGGAACTTCGACGAGAGGTGCTCGACGCCGACCGCGAGCACGAGGTCATAGGCCCCGGCGCGCAGCGCCATGGCCGCCTCGAAGATCGCCGTCGAGCCGCTCGAGCAGGCATTCTCCACGTTGGTGATCGGCAGGCCCGAGAGCCCCGCCGCGCCGAGCGCGCGCTGTCCCATGGCCATTCCCTGGTAGACGTGCCCCACCCATGCCGCCTCGATCTCCATCACCCCGACCCCGGCATCGTCCAGGGCACCGAGGATCGCCTCGGCCGCGAGGTCCGCCGCGGTGCGGTCCGGGTGCTTGCCGAACGCAGTCATGCCGACGCCGGCTACGTAGACGCCTTCCATCGCGCTTCCTCCCTACCTGTCGACCGGCGACGCGTGCACGAGGGGAACGGCCTTCCCGTCCTCGAGCCGCGGGCCGTCCTGCATCTGGAGCTCGACCGTCGCGCCGACCTCGGGTTCCACGCCATCCGCCAGCGGCATCAGCACGCGCACGTCCTGCGGGAAGTCCACGTAGACCAGCACATACGGCGTCTTGAACTCGGGCGTCGAGCGGTGGACGCGGCTCCAGGTGTAGATCGTGCCTTCGGGGCCGAGCAGCAGCCGGTCGCCGCCGCGGTGGCCGCAGCGCGCGCAGACCGCCTGCGGCGGATAGAACGCCGCGCCGCACTCCGGGCACCGGCTGCCGACGAGGTAGAGCCGGCCCTCCTCGTACGCGAAGACATCCGGACCGTGCACCTGGGGCTCGCTCTTGGTCTCTGACACCTGTTCCCCTTCCCCTTTCCCTGCGCCGCTCGTGCGGCCGCTAGTAGGCGCCTACGCTGCGCCCGCCGCAGACGTAGAGGACCTGCCCGTTGATGTAGCCGGAGTCGTCGTCGGCGAAGAAGGCGACCGCATCGGCCACTTCCTCGGGCTTGCCGACGCGCTGCACCGGAACCGTCTTCTCCATGCGCTCCTGATGGTCGGGCCGCAGGGCACGGAAGAGCGGCGTGTCGATGAGGCCCGGGGCAACCGCGTTCGTGGTGATCTGGTAGCGGCCGCTCTCCAGCGCGAGCGTTCGCGTCAGGCTGACGACGCCGCCCTTGGACGCGCTGTAGTTGACCTGCCCCGCCCCGCCCAGCCACGCCCGGGAGGCGACGTTGACGATGCGGCCGTAGCGCTTCTCCATCATCACGCGGGTCGCGGCGCGGGCCAGCAGGAACTGCGACTTGAGGTTCACGCGGATCACGTCGTCGAACATCTCGTCGGTCATCTTCGTCAGGTAGGCGTCCTTGGCGATCCCCGCGTTGTTCACGAGGATGTCGAACGTCCCGAAGGTCTCGACCGCGTAGGCGATCGCCGCGTCGGCCACCTCCGTTTGGGAGATGTCGCCGACGAAGGAGCTCACCTCGTAGCCCGCCGCGCGCAGCTCGCCCTCGACCGCCGATGCGCGCGCCTGGTCGACGTCGTTCAGCACCACCTTGGCCCCGCCCTCGCAGAGCCTGCGCGCGATCGCCGCCCCGATGCCCTGGCCGCTGCCGGTCACCATCGCGACGCGCTCCTTCATCCCCTTCATGCCGTCCGCCCCTTTCGTGTCACTGTCCCGTGAACTGCGGCGCGCGCTTCTCGACGAACGCGCGCATGCCTTCCTCGCGGTCGCGCGTCTTGCGCAGGATCGCGTGGCTCTGCGCCTCGTACGCGAGCCCCGACGCGAGGTCGGTGCTCTCCGCGACGTAGATGCAGCCCTTGATCGCCGCGATCGAGAGCGGTGCCTTCTGCGCCATCTGCGCCGCCCAGGCGATGCTCTCCGCGTCGAGTTCGCCGGGCTCCACGAGCTTCTCGATCAAGCCCCACGCATAGGCCTGCTCGGCCGCGATCCGCTCCCCCGTGAACATCAGGCTCATCGCCCTGCCGGGGCCGACGAGGCGCGGCAGGCGCTGCGTGCCGCCCGCGCCCGGCAGGCTGCCGACGTTCGCCTCGGGGAAGCCGAACTTCGCCGTGCGGTCGGCGATGCGCAGGTCGCAGGCGAGCGCGAGCTCGAGCCCTCCACCCAGGGCGTAGCCCGAGATGTCGGCGATCACCGGCTTCGACATGCTTTCGATGTACGAGAACAGCTCCCGGATGATCGCGCCCAGGGGATCGCGCAGGGCCCCCGCCTCGTACTCGGCGACGCGGCCCTTGAGGTCCGCCCCGACCGAGAACGCCTTCGGCTGCCCGGCGAGCACCACGGCCCGCGCGTCACCGTCGAGGTCGAGCTCCACGAGCATGCGGCGCAGGTCCATGAGCATCTCCGGGGTCAGCGCGTTGAGGGCCGACTCGCGGTTGAAGCGGATGCGCGCCACCTTGTCGTGCCGCTCGAGCTGCAGGAGTTCGTCCATCGCTCTCATCTCCTTTGGCAACTGGTCTACCCGCGGGTCAGGAGACGCTCTGCGTCTGCGTCCCACGGCCGGCCGGCCCCTTCACGGCCCCGGTCGTGAACAGCCGCTCGATCTCCGCCTGGGCGAGGCCGAGCTCCCTGAGGAGCTCCGCGCTGTGCTCCCCGACGAGCGGCGCGGGACGCGAGGGCCGCGCCGGCGCCTCGCCGAGCCGCGCGGGCACGGCCACCCCCGGCACGGCGCCGAGCACGGGGTGCGTGAGCTGCGGGAAGCGCTCGCGATTCATGACGTTCTCCATCCCCGCGAGGCTCTGGTAATCCATCACCTGCGCGCAGAGAATGTCCTCGCGCTCGAGGATCTCGA
>JAJYTV010000175.1 GCA_021792885.1 Bacillota bacterium | reverse complement strand
TGTGGGTAATGGGTAGGATTGGGGTGGATCAGGACCACCCGTTCTACTGTTGCACGGCTTGACTGGGCGATCGACAGGCTGGGGTGATGTGGCTCGGCAGCTGGGCTTGCACTTCAGACCCGTCGCGCTAGACCTGCGGGGTCATGGAGAGAGCGGCCGTCCGGTATCTGGGTACAACCCGGAGGCGCTCGCGAGTGACGTGCTGCGAGTACTTGACGCGCTGGATATTCGGAGGGCGCACCTGATTGGACATTCCTTGGGTGGCCGCATCGCGTTCGACTTCGCTACGGCGTTTCCTCAGCGAGTCGAACGACTGATTATCGAAGAGGCACATCCTGCGCCCTACGAGGGAGCCGGGAGCGCATACGCTCAGCGGATGGCAGCGTTATCGGTCCGGAGGCCCGACAGGGAAGCATGGGCTGCCTATCTCATGACCACTCGCGGCGAGAGCTCCGCTCGGTGGTACCTACAAAGCCTGGATGCAGTGGACGACGAGGGAGTTGCGCACTGGGCATTCTCACCGGCTTCGATCGTCGCGATGGCGCAGCAGAGTTTGGAAGCGGCAGCTTGGACAGCCTTCTCGGCAGTGAAATGTCCCGTCTTGCTGTTGATCGGCGAGCACAGTGACCGAGATGTCGACAGACATGTGGTGCGTATGAAAGCGGTCCAACCAGACCTAAAGGTTCGTACGATAGCCGGGACTGGGCACTGGATTCATGGCGACGCGCCGCATGAATACGTGACCTTGGTCGAGGACTTCTTCCGCTATTGACCACTCAACCACCCAGATGGGCTGAGAGCCCGAGAATCTCGATCAGGTACCCTTCCACTTCCCTAGCCAGATCTCCGAGCGCTCGCCTGCGCGGCCGATAAGGTACACCGCAGGGGTTGTCCGCCCGCAGGCCCTGGACCCGCAGGTACTCGAACCACGACCGTAGCTTGCCCGTCACGGTTGCCCGGGCCCATTCCCCCCGTCCGGCGCAGCGCTCATCGAGGTAGCGGGCTACGTCCTCCGCCGTCGCCTCATTCAGAAGCCGCGCGTCTCTCTGCAAGAAGGACCCCAGCTGCGCCGCTTCCCCGGCCATCAGATGCGCGCGCAAGGCGGTACACCCTTGCCTCTCTACCACGTACGACTCGAAGGCCGGGCCCATGTCGCCAAGCGACTTCGCTCGACCACCGTTCTGGCGAGGAACAGGATGGCCGTTGCGAAGCCCGTGAGTTTCGAGGAATGTAAACCCTACACGCAGTCGCCATCGAATGGTGTCCCTGTCGCATCCCCCAGCGGCAACCCGATAGTCCTCATACCGGCCGATGTCCGCGGCCGTGGCTTGCAATAAGCTCGTCCCATGCGTTCGCAGGTAGTTCTCACACTGTGTCGCCTCGAACATCACGCTGCGGATCGTTGTCGGTTTGTACCGCCGTTCCTCGCAGAACGTCGTGAGTCCCGAGGCTATCTCGTCTAGGCCAATGTCGGTCGCCTCCCCCGGGCTGAGCCCTAAGGAGACGATATATCGGGAAACTCCCACCTTTTCGCCGGCACTCCCCACAAGAGGGGTGCCAGCCCACGCGAGATGCGGAATCTACCAGAGCAACCGGCACGGACACCACCAGCTGCAATGCCAGCCACTCCACCTCATCGTCGGTTCCTTCGTTCTACGAACTGGCCGTGGCAAAACGTGCGTGAGGCTGAATCGGGAAGGCACACCTTCCAGGTGGGCTATGACCTCGTGATCGAACGACAAGAGGTCGAACGTGATCGGCAGCGCACGATAGCGCTGGAGTAGGCACCATGACAAGAACTGCGGGAGATCGGGAAAGCCATATACACAGGGGCGACGAGAACGTGGGGCCGCACGCCCCGAGGGGATGTGCTGGCCTTCGTGCTGGGCGGGGTAGCGAGTCAGCGGGCCACCCTGATCGCCTTACGTCGTAGCACCATCGGTACGCGGCTTTGCTACAGTGGTCGGGGGGAGCCATTGCCAGCGGCAGCACTGGACGCACCTGCAGAAAGGAAGACGCTCGATGGCGGATGTCCTCAAAGGACTGAACTCACTGCTCGTGCACGAAGGAGAAGCTCCGGACCCCATCACCGGCTCCGTCACTCCGCCGATCTACCAGACCTCCACCTTCGCCTTCCCTACCAACGAGAGCATGGCCGACTTCATGAACGAGCAGAAGGCGGGCTACATCTACACCCGCCTCGGCAACCCGAACTTCTCTGTCGTCGAGGCGAAGATCGCAGCGCTGGAGGGCGCAGAGAAGTGCCTCGTTGTCTCCTCGGGGATGGCTGCCGTGGCCACGGCACTCGTCGCTTTCTGCGGCAGCGGCGACCACCTCGTGGCCCATGCAGACGTCTACGGCGGCACATTCGGGCTGCTGCACGACCTCCTCCCGCGCCTTGGCATCGAAACAAGCTTCATCGATCTTACGGACCCCGCCGCCCTCAAGGCCGCGCTGCGACCGACAACCCGCACCGTGTACCTTGAGACCCCAAGCAATCCGACCCTGCGTCTTGCGGACATCGCCGCCATCGCTGATGTCGCCCACGGCCAGGGCGTCACGGTAATCGTCGACAACACCTTCGCGACTCCCGTCAACCAACGGCCACTCGCGCTAGGCGCGGACGCCGTGATCCACAGCGGCACGAAGCACCTGAACGGTCACAGCGACGTCATCGCCGGCGCGATCGCCGGTAGCGCCGAGTTCATTGCGGCCTGCAGCGACGTTGCGCGCAAGCTCGGCGGCACATTGAACGCCTTCGACGCCTGGCTGCTTGGTCGCGGCCTGAAGACGCTTGGCCTGCGGGTGCAGCGGCAAAACGAAAACGGCCAGGCCGTAGCGGAGTACCTTGCCGGTCACGCCGCGGTGGCCGAGGTGTTATATCCCGGCTTGCCAACGCACCCGCAGCATGCACTCGCCCAGCGCCAGATGAAGGGCTACGGCAGCGTCCTCAGCATCCGTCTGGCCGGCGGAACGTCGGCGGTGGATCGCTTCCTCGATCGGGTGCAGCTCTTTGGACGTGCGGTCAGTCTCGGCTCCGTCGAATCGCTGATCACGCAGCCGGTGGCTGCCGTGCATCGTTTTGTCCCGCCTGAATTTCAGGCGATGGGCGGCATTACACCCGATCTCGTCCGCATCTCGGTCGGCATCGAGGACATCGATGACATCCTATCCGACCTCCAGCAGGCCTTAGCCTGAGCGCTTGCCCACGCACGCTCCCATACTGATGACGAAAGCTCGCCTTTCGGCGAGCCTCCGGGCCGGTTGGACCCCCAGCCTGCTACTGGGGTACGGAGCCGGGGTATCGGGTTGTGAAGGAGTAGCCTCGCGGCTACTCCTTCTGTTCGCTCGCGATCCACGCCGCGATGCCGAATGGCAAGATCACCGGTATCACAACATGATCGCGGTGAAGTGCATCCTCACCCAGACGTAGTCAGCGCTTGCAGGATCGCACGCGGCCGTAGACAACCTTACTTCAGGAGGCGCAAGCCCAAACCATCAGCCCGGCCGAGGAAGGATGGGAGAACCCTGGAGACCCTGCTCCACCTCGTACCGCTCGCGTCCCTTGCGGAGAGTTTCGCCATCGACGAGCATCTGGTCGAAGGCGAGGGGAGGTCGATGGGGCGACTCTGGCTGCACAGGCGCAGCCTCGTGCCGGGTCTGCTGGACCGACGCCTGCCAAGGGCGGAGGAGTCTTTCGCCTACTTCCGCAGCCAGGGCTACGAGGTGCACCTCCGCTCGTCGGGCGGCCGGCTCGTCGTCCTGGACGAGGGCGTGCTGAACGTGGCGATCGCCTATTCCGGAGAGCGACTGCCCAGTGTGGAGCAGGGGTTTCAGACGATGGCGGACGTGCTCGGCGGAGCCATCAGAAGCCTTGGCCTCGAGCCGCTGGTCGGCGAGGTCGAGGGCAGCATCTGCGCCGGCAGGTACGACCTTTCGATCGGCGGCCGCAAGGTGGCGGGCCTCTCGCAGCGCAGGCGCCGGGACTTCGCCCTCATCCACGCCTTCCTGCTCGTCGAGGGCGACGGACGGCAGCGTGAGGCACTCGCCGCGGCCTTCTATCACCTGGCCTGGGGTCCGGAAGAGGAACGCATCCGCCTTGGCAGTATGGCCGCACTCGCGGAGCTGCGGGGCGGCATCACGATGGCGGCTGCCGCCAGGAGCCTCGCCGACGTCCTCCGTTTTCTCTGACAGCGCCCGTGTCCCGCTGCCACGCGTGAGGTGAACTCGGACGTGCGGTGTCGCAATGCCGCCCGGCCTTCGCTCCGCACCGACTGCCGCTTGGAACGTAACGCGGCGACGCGCCTTCCCCTGGCGCGTCGCCTCCTCCTTCGGCCGCACCTCTACCCGTAACGCAGCGCCTCGATCGGGTCGAGCCTGCTCGCCCGTAGGGCGGGCCAGATGCCGAACACGATGCCAACCCCAAACGAGAACACCAGCGCCAACGCCACCGCACCGCCAGTCACGCCGCTTTGCCAGTGCAGCAGATGCGTGAGCAGCAGGGAGCCCCCACCGCCGAGGGCAGTACCCACGAGACCCCCGATGAGGCTGATGATGGCGGACTCGATCAGGAACTGCAGGACAATCGCGCGCCGCTTGGCGCCGATCGCCTTGCGCAGCCCGATTTCCCTCGTCCGTTCACTCACGGTCACCAGCATGATGTTCATGATCCCGATGCCGCCGACGAGCAGCGAGATGCCCGCGATGCCGCTCAGCATCGCCGTCAGCGTCCCCGTCACGACGGAGAGCGTGTGGAGGATCTGGCTTTCCGAGACGACGCTCGCGGCGTTCTGGTTGTGGAACCGCCGGTTCATGACCGCTTGGATCTGACCCACAGCCAAGGGCGCCACGGCAGAGGAGCGCGACTCCGTGATGATGGCCGCGACTGCGGTCGTGTGCAGGATCTCTTCCGCCGTGGAGACAGGAGTCAAGATCACGTCGTCCGGGTTCGACGTGAACCCTGCGCCCCCGCCCTGCTTCAGCACCCCGATGACGGTCAGCGGCATGCCGTTC
>JAJYTV010000174.1 GCA_021792885.1 Bacillota bacterium | reverse complement strand
GAAGTTCAGGACGCCGGTGACGCCGAACTGCAGATTGAGGCCCCATGTGGCGATCAGGTCGGTGCCGAAGTACACGAGGAGCACGATGATGTAAAACTCGAAGCCGGTTATGGCCCGTCACCTCTTCCCTTCGCGTTCGGGTCCTCTGCTCAGCCGGCCACGTTGTGCCGGCGCGACTGGATTCCGAGCAGTCCCGTCGGTCGGAGGAGAAGCATTGCGACCAGCAGGGCGAAGGCGATCACGTCCCGGTAGGCAGGGCTCAGGTACGCCGCGCTGATCTCCGTCGTGAGGCCGATGATCAGGCCGCCGAGCATGGCGCCGTAGGGCTGGCCGATGCCGCCCACGACCGCGGCCGCGATCACGGTGATGAGAAACGTCGATCCGAGGGTGAAGTCGAAGGACGCCGTGACCATCGCGAGCGAGACCGCGGCGACGCCCGCGAGGACCCCCGAGAGGAACCAGGTGATCTGGGTCACCCGCTCGGCCGGGATCCCGCAGCTGCGGGCGAGGGTGCGGTTGACGGACGTGGCGCGCATCGCTCGTCCGAGCGTCGTCCGCGTCAGCAGGAAGTGCAGTCCGAGCATGATCGCGGCTGCAAGGATGATCAGCGTCACCTGCAGGCCGGAGAGCGTGATGTATCCGATCTGCACCGTGCCGCCGCTCTGCAGGCCGTAACTCTGCACCTGCGGTCCGAAGATCGACACGATGATGTACTCGAGAGCGATGCCGACCCCGAACGTCGCGATGACGAGGCCGCCGAGGCTCGCGCCCCGCCGCAGGAGGCCGCGAATGAGCGCTTGATAGTAGGCGACTGACAGGATGCCTGTCACGAGCGCCGCGAGGATCATGGCCAGCCATGGATTGACGTTGGCGTTGATCAGCAGGAGCCCGATGAAGACGGCGAGCGTCAGGAAGGCTCCGTAGGCGATGTTCAGTACATTGCTGAGGCCGAACTGGAGTGTGAACCCGAGGGACCCCAAGGCGATGACGGCACCGGAGGCGATGCCAAACCCAACTGCCGAGATGAAAAGGTTCACGGTGCTCCCCCTGCCCCCCGTGGTGTGTTTGCCAGCGTGCGGCCGCAGGGGGGCGGGAGAGCCCGCCCCGCCCCAGCCGCCCGGATCCACCCGGCAGCCGGCGTACCCGCTGCCGGCGCCGCCTGCGCTGCTACTTCAGAGCCGCGGACAGTTCGCTCGGTCCGATCGAGCCGAGCTGCGAGGTCTGCTGGCTGGCGTTGACCGAGAAGGAGGCGAACCACCCGTTCGAGTTGTGGTACTTGTCGAAGGAGACCGGCCCGACGACGCCCACGTACTGGATCTGGTGGCCGGCCTTCAGTTCCTTGACGCCCTGGGCGAACGTGTGGACGACCACCGCGCCCGGCCGCGCCATCGTGACCTTCGGGAGGTAGCTGTCGTACACGGAGCCCTTCGTGCTGTTCGCGGCGATCATCGCCAGCGCCTCGACGTTCATGCCGTCGTAGAGGCTCCCGATCGGGCCGGTGGACGCCACGGTGCTGGCGTTCTGCACCTTCGCGGCCTCCATGGCGGCGAGGTACGCGGCGTACGTCGGGGTCTGCTGGTTCAGGTAGGCACCGATGAAGTTGACCTTGCTCGCCAGGTACGAGCTGCCGAGGTCCTTCGAGATCGCGTTGAAGAAGTCGGGGGACATGACCTGGGTCGGGGTGATCACGGCGGGCACGCTGCCGTTGTTGAGCTGCTTGTAGTTCGAAAGGAACGTCGCCATCGTCTGGGTGTCCGCGGACATCAGGATGACCTGCGGGTTCGTCTGCCGCACCGAGTTCACGATGCTGTCGTACGACGACGAGTCGCCAGGGATCGTGAGGTTCGTGAGCGGCGTGATGCCCTCATTCTTCAGTGCGGCCAGGATGCCGGGCTGGTTGCCCGTGTCGCCGATGTCGTTCTGCAGGACGACCGCGATCTTCGTGAAGCCCTTCTTGTGGGCCCACAGCGACATGGCCGCGCCCTCCGCGATATCGGGCGGCGTCATCCGCCAAAAGTACTTGTAATAGTGATTCAAGAAGAACGACAGGCCGTTCGAGGAAACCATCGGCAGCTGCGCGGTGTTGATGATCGGCACGACGGTGGCCGCCACGTTGCTGTCGATGCCGACGACGCCCACGAGGTTGCTCGAGGTGGACAGGGCCTTCGTCACGTTCGGCACCGCGTCCGCCGGGTCACCCGTGTCGTCGACGAGGACGCAGCCGACCTTGTGGCCGAGAATGCCGCCGTCCTTGTTGATCTCCTGCGTGGCCGCGAAGCAAGGGTCCGAGATGAACTTGCCGAGCATCGCCTGCGATCCCGTCATCGGCGCCACCACGGCGAAGTTGATCTTCGCCGCCGCGGCCGGCTTGCTCGCCGCGGTGGTGGATCCGCAGCCCGCGACCGCCAGCATCACGAGAGCGATGCTACCAACCAGCACGCGTCGGGAACCGAGCCTCCAATGCGTCCCCCGTTCCAGGCCCATTCGATCGACGCCCCCCCACTGTTCGGTGCTGCATCCGGACCTACCGTCGAAGGCGATTGCGGGTTGCCCGCCCCTGACCACCTCCCTGGCGTCGTCCCGCTATGCGGGACGCCCTGTCTGCAGAACAGGACACGTTGCTGCTTATTTACCGTATCAATACTAGTGTGTCAAGGGTGCGTACCCAGTGGTGTCCAAGACCACCTCGCCCACCCTTCGCCATGCTGCTTCAGGCGCGCGAATGCTGGCGCATTTGCTTTCCGTTGCGAAAGGGTGTCTGTTCTCTTCCGCGCATCCTGCCGCTACGGCGCCTCCGAAGGGGCCGGCCGGAACTGCCGGTAATGATGGAAGCGAAGCTTGTCCCGTAGGAGAGCCCGCGCGGCCGCAGGGGCTCCCCGGGACGCGACAGCGCTACGAGGGACCTATGCTTTGGTTGCGCAAAGAAGACCCCAGTCATCAGGATCCTGGGATCCGGCGGTCCCGGCAGGGACAGGGCGGGTCCCAAGCAGCCGGAACGCGCCAACGCCCGGTCTTCGGCACGGAGGACCGGGCGCGGCGCCGATGGGCAGACGAGCGTGTCGTCGGCCACTTCACGGTGGCGTCTACCGAAGGCCTTTCGCTGCGGCCGACCGCACGGGCGACCCTTCGCACGATGGGGGGGTTGTGGTAGGGTACGTCTAAAGCGCGTGCGCATGGCGCATGGAGCGGCATTGCCGCGGTGCTTGGGCTACCATCTCTAGGGGGGCAGGGCTTGGCACGATTTCGCAAGGTCCTGGTGGCCAATCGCGGCGAAGTGGCGATTCGCGTGTTCCGCGCATGCACAGAGCTTGGGATCCGGACCGTCGCCATCTACCACCAGGAAGACCGCTACTCCCTGCACCGCTTGAAGGCAGACGAGGCCTACCGCATCGGAGACGGGCGCCAACCCGTCGAGGCGTACCTCGACGCCAACGACATCGTGCGTGTCGCGAAAGATCTCGGTGTGGACGCGATCCACCCGGGCTACGGGTTCCTCTCGGAGAGTGCAGAGTTCGCGCAGGCCTGCATCGACGCGGGAATCACCTTCATCGGCCCGCGCCCCGACGTGCTCGAGGAGTTCGGCGACAAGGCGAGGGCCCGGCGGATCGCGGAGGACGCGGGCGTGCCCGTCCTCCCCGGCACAAGCGAGCCGATCGAGGCCGGCGTGGAAGCGATCAAGGCTGCGGAGGCCCTCGGATACCCGCTCGTCGTGAAGGCGGTCTTCGGCGGGGGCGGGCGCGGCATCCGCATCGTCCGCGACCGTGCGGACCTCGGCCTCGCCCTCGACCAGGCCCGCTCCGAGGCGGCGCGGGCGTTCGGCAAGGCGCCTGTTTACCTCGAGCGTTACGTCGAGAAGGCGCGCCACATCGAGGTGCAGGTGCTCGGGGACCGCACGGGCCAGGTCGTCCACCTGTTCGAGCGGGACTGCTCGGTGCAGCGGCGCCACCAGAAGCTCGTGGAGGTCGCGCCGGCCGTGAACCTGCCGGAGGACGTCCGCTCTCGCCTGACCGCCGCGGCGGTGCGCCTCATGCGCAGCGTCCGCTACGAGAACGCCGGCACGGTGGAGTTCGTGGTCGCGCCGGACGGCGCGTTCTACTTCCTCGAGGTGAACCCGCGCCTGCAGGTCGAGCACACGATCACCGAGCTCGTAACCGGGGTCGACATCGTCCAGACACAGATCCGCATCGCCGAGGGCCACGCCCTCGGGGACCCGGAGATCGGCATCGCGGAACAGTCCGATGTCCGCGCACAGGGCGCCGCGATCCAGTGCCGCATCACGACCGAGGACCCCAAGCGCAACTTTCTGCCGGACAGCGGGCGCATCCTCGCCTACCGCTCCGCCGGCGGCTATGGCATCCGCCTCGACAGCGCCGGCGCGGAACCCGGCGCGACCGTCACCCCCTACTTCGACTCGCTGCTCGTCAAGTGCAGCGCCTACGGGCCGACCTTCCAGGCCGCGGCGGCGAAGATGCTCAGGGCCCTCAAGGAGTTCCGCGTCCGCGGCGTGCGCACGAACCTGCGCTTCCTCGAAGAGGTCGTCGGCCACGAGACGTTCCTCGCAGGGAAGGTCGACACGACCTTCGTCGACCGCACACCGGAACTGACTGCCTACCCGGAGCCGCGCGACCGCGGCAACAAGCTGCTCGCCTACATCGGCGAGGTGACGGTCAACGGGTCCCCCGTCGAGGGCTTCCGGGAGAGCAGTGCTCCTGCGCGCACGGGCGGCCCCCGCACCTTGTCGGCCCGCCCGGCCGCGGCGGCGCCTCCGCCGGACGGCCTGCGCCCGCTCCTCCTCGCGGAGGGACCGCAGGCGGTCACCCGGCGGCTCACGGGAGAGGGACCGCTCTTCCTTACCGACACGACCTACCGCGACGCCCACCAGTCGCTGCTCGCGACCCGGGTGCGCACCCACGACCTTCTGGAGGCGGCAGGAGAGGCGCGCCATCTCGATCGTTTCTTCTCCGTCGAGATGTGGGGCGGCGCGACCTTCGACACGTCGATGCGCTTCCTCAAGGAATCTCCCTGGGACCGCCTCTCCCAACTCCGGGAGCAGCTGCCGAACACGCTCT
>JAJYTV010000173.1 GCA_021792885.1 Bacillota bacterium | reverse complement strand
TCCTTTTTGCGCGCCGATCGATATCACGGGTTCTCTGCGATTGCACGCTCGCGCCGCATCGCGTCGCAGGCCTAGGACGAGCTGACTCTCTTTGAACAATCGTTTGTACCGCTCCGCAGTTCTCAGTTGCCTACCCGTGTGCAGATCCTAGGAAACCTCGGACAACCCGCACGACGCTCAAGTTGACTGGGAGGTCGCACCAGCGGCTTCCGTCGACGGAAAGGAGGCGCTCGTTGCGTATATAGAAAATTTGTTCTATATTTTGCCCATGGAGTACTTGGACCAGCCTGCGAAGTCGGCCCTGCAGCACGTGCACGGCATGCCGTTCGCCTGGAGCCTCAATCCCTACAGAGGCTGCAAACACGCCTGCCTCTACTGCTACGCGCGGATCTACCATTCCTACATCGGGTTCGAGGACCCCGGGGACTTTGACCGGGTGATCTTGGCCAAGCCCGACCTCCCTGCCCTGCTGCGCGCGGAGCTAAGCTCCCGGCGGACGCCGCTCGAAGGCGAGATCGCGATCGGTACGGCGACCGATCCTTACCAGCCGATCGAGGCGAAGCACGAGATCACCCGCCGGCTGCTCGAGGTGCTGCTGGACGCCGGGCGCGGCGTCTCGATCACCACGAAGTCGCCGCTCGTCACGCGCGACCTACCGCTCCTACGGCGGTTCGCCGCCTACGGCGGCATCCGGGCGCACCTGACGGTCACCGTGCTGGATGATGCGCTATGGCACCTCCTGGAGCCGATGACGCCGCATCCCGCAGGCCGCCTCGCGGCGGTGCGAGCACTTTCGGACGCCGGCATCCCGACGAGCGTCTTCCTCGCCCCGGTGCTGCCGCACGTCACCGAAGAGGAGGCGCTGCGGGTCATCGAGGCCTCCTCCGCCGCAGGCGCCCAGCACGTCATGATCCAGCCGCTGCGGCTCTCGCCGGGCGTGCGCGATTGGCTCGTGCCCCGCCTGCGCCGCGACCTCCCCCAGGCCGCAAACGCGATCGATCGCCTCTACGGCGCTCGTGAGAACCTCGCGCCCAGCGAGCGGGCGCGGCTCCTCGCGCCGCTCCTCGCGCGCCGGCGCGCGCTCGGCCTCGACCGGCCTCAGCCCGCCCTGCGGGCCCGGGAGGACCAGCTCACGCTCTTCGGCGTGCCGGAGCCGTTTCTCTCCCACCACGTGTCCGGTTGACACCGCGTTCGCGAGCGGGTACGGTGTTTCCAGCCGAACCCGAAGGGTGGGAGAGACCATGGCCAACAAGGTGGCGCGCAGCGCGCGCGGATTCGTGTCGGCCTTCGTCTCTCCTCCGGCGTAGTCTCCCCGGAGTTTGAGACCGCAGGCCGACGGCCTGCGGTCTTCTTTGCGTTTGCTGCAAATCCGATCGATGCGGAGGGACCACCATCTTCGAAGAAGAGGCAATCGCGGAATTCCTGGACCGTTCCCTGATCACGGGTGTCGTCGGCCAGCTCAAGGCCGGCAAGGAGGCGCAGGTGTTCGTCTGCCGCGCCCATCCGGAGACCGGCTTCTCCCTGCTCGCTGCCAAGGTGTACCGGCCGCGGCACGAACGCGGCTTCCGCAGCGAGGCGCCGTACCTCGAGGGGCGAAGCAGCCTGCGCAGCGGGCGCGCCCGCGAGCGCAGCGCGACCCGCGCGATCGAGCGGCGCAGCCGGGCCGGAAAGGCGCTGCTCTCCGAGAGCTGGGTGCGCCGGGAGTACGAGGTGCTGCGCCGCCTGCAGCGCGCGGGCGTCCGCGTCCCCCATCCCGTCGCCTGCACGGAGCAGGCCGTGCTGATGCAGTACCTGGGCGACGAGCAGGAGGCGGCGCCCCGCCTGCTCGCGGAGGCGCTTGCCTTCCCTGCTGCATCCCGCTTCCGCGCGGAGCTGCTCGACGCGGTCGAGCGCCTCCTGCGCTCCGGGCTCATTCACGGCGATCTCTCGCCTTACAACGTGCTGGTGTTCGAGGGCCGGCCCTGGATCATCGACCTGCCGCAGGCCGTCGACGCCGCCGTCCATCCCGACGGACGCGCGCTCCTGCGCCGGGATGTGACGAACCTGACGCGCCACTTCGCGCGCTACGGCATCGCGGACGACGGGCTCGAGTGCGCGGATGCGCTCTGGTCTGCGTACGAGCGCGGCGCGCTCTGACCTGCGGCGCTAGGCGGTCCTGTGCTCGCTCGTCGCGCGCAGAAGCGGCCCGATGCTCCCGAAGGCAAGCAGGAGCAACAGCGCCCCGAGGCCCAGGCCGAAGGCGATGCTCACGTGCTGCGCCGCATAGCCGATCGGCAGCACAAGGAGCGCCCCGAGGCCGTTGCCCATCCCGAGCGCGATCCCCGAGCCCAGTGCGGGGTTCTCTTTGAAGATGTCCTGTCCGATCAGGGCGGTGACGGGCGACGTGCTGAAGAGCGCGATGCCGAGGAGCGCGAGGATCGGCCAGAAGGCGATGCCCCGCGCGAACGCGAGCGCCACCATCAGTACCGTACCGGTCGCCGAGGAACCCCACAGCACGGCCCCGCTACCAACCCGGTCGCGGATCACGCCGCCTGTCAGGTTGCCGACGATGCCGATGCCGATCATGGTCGTGACGAGCGACGCGCCGAGCACGGCAGAGCCCCCCTCGCGCTGCCACAGCAGGGGAATCAGGGTCACGACGGTGAGGATCGCACCAGCTCGCAGCCCAGTGAACGTGCCCAGCGACATGGCTGGCCAGAAGTGGGCGCGGAAGTCGACCGGTGCGCTCGCCGCGGGACGCGGCGGCAACTTCGGCACGACGCGCAAGAGCCACGGCCAGGTCACCACGACCGAGAGGCCGACAAGCCAGAGGTGATCGAGACCCACCGCGCCTGCAAGCAGCGTCGCGACGAGCGGCCCGATCGCGCGTCCGAACTCGCCACCGACCAGGAAGAAGGACATCGAGAGGCCCACCTGCGCACCGGCCAGGCGGCGGGCGGACGCGATGGCCTGCGGGTGGAAGAGCGTCGTGCCGATGCTCGAGAGGAGCAGGCCGAGCGCCATGCCCTCGTACGATGGCGAGACGCTGACGAGCACCACGCCGATGGCCGACAGGGCAGGGCCGCCGAGCGCCAGGGCCCTGCCGCCGATCCGGTCCGCGAGCAGCCCTGAGAGCGGCTGCAGCATCTGCCCGAACATCAGGATCGTCATCAAGGAACTGAGGAGAAAGAGCGGCACGTGACGCTGCAAGGCGATCAACGGCAGGATGCCGGGAAGGTAGTTGGCGAGTGCGTCGTTGACCAGGTGTCCCCAGATCAGCGACCCCAGAGCCGTCGGGTGCGGCTTTCGTTCCGGAAGCGATCCCACGCTGGTGCTGAGCATGTTTCGGGGCTCCTTTGCAAGCAGAGAGGCGCCCCCAGGGGGCGCCGTCAGGGCGCTTGCGCACCCATCACCTTGATTTTAGTCCTGGCGTCAAGAGCGGCCCACATGGTGTCAGCAGTTGCTCGATTTGCAGGACAAATCCGGACATCCGCCGTTCGTGCCGCGCCTGCCGGGGACCGTCTCCGGGCCCTCCCCTTGATGCACCAGATCGGGAGAGCATCCAGCAGGGAGTCGTGTCGTGCCTCTGGGGCCTTGAGCCTTGCACCACTCGCGCGACACCAAACACCAGCCCCACCAGGCACCGCCATCTGTGAGTGGCACGAGGCTGCCCGGCGGGCGGGCTTGTCAGGGTTCGACATTCGTACTGTTCAGGTATCGATTACGGGCAACGTGCGGACCCTGCTGTGTTTAGCACCCGCTTCTAGGAGACGATGTCGATGGTGCCCCTCGAAGGATGGGGCGGAGATGCCCTATACCGAAGTCCGAACGGAAGTTGGCCGAGTTGCCCTTCAGTTTGACTCGCAGGGCCCTTATGTATCCTTGAGCGTCGGGGCTATCGTTCCACATGGTCCTGTGTACTGCGAGAAGGAGGTCTCTCAATTGGCAACCAAATCAGGCCGGGGCAAGGCGGACGCGGCACGCGCGCAGGCGGGGCAGTTCACACCGAACTCCTGGGCGGGACTCGTTCTCACGCCTGCGCGCTGGATCGCGGGCTTCATGTTCCTGTCCGCGTTCATCCGTCGCGTGATCAGCCAGCCGGTCAAGCTGGACCCCACGGCGAAGGAGTACGTTGGGCACAGCTTCGCGCACTTCCTGCCCCACTCAATCGTGATCACGCCGTTCATCAACTACCTCGTCCAGCATCCGCACGTCCTCTTTCCGTTCATGGTGCTGTTCACCGCTCTCGAGGGCCTCGTCGGACTCCTCCTGATTATTGGTCTGCTGACCCGGCTGTCGAGCATCGGCAGCGGGCTGCTCTCGCTAGGCATCCTGCTGGGCTCGGGCTGGCTCGGCTCCACCTGCGTGGACGAGTGGCAGATCGGCTCCCTCCTCGTCGGCCTCGGGGGCGTCATCGCCGTGAGCGGCGGCGGGCCGATCTCGCTCGACGCGCTGCTCGCGAGGCGCTGGCCGTCTCTTGAGGACAAGGGCTGGTTCAGGCTGCTCTTCAGCGGCGACAACCCGCAGCGCACGGAAGGCAAGGGCCTGCGCACAAGCGTGATCGTGACCGGCATCGTGACGGCCTTCATCATGCTCGCGACCTACCAAGCCTTCCACAACGGCCTCTGGGGCAAGCTCTACAACGACTCCAAGCTCCCTCAGGTGCAGATCTCCGGTCAGTCCGTCGCAAGCGACGGCGCCTTGCACCTGACGCTCTACCGCAGCGGCGGGCCGGACACCTACGGCGCGTTCATCGTCGCGATCAAGGTGCTTTCGCAGGGCAAGCCCGTCGAGGTGTACACGCCGAAGCAGATCTCCGCCTTGCCCAAGTCCGCGATCAAGAACGAGCTTAAGCTCTCGCAGGCGAAGGTGAACCACTTCGCGCTCGTGCTACCGCTCGCGGCCAAGACGTCCATCTCGCTGCCGCCCGCTGCGCCGAACCTTGCGCTCAGCGCCGGGCAGGAGCTGACCGTGATCGTCTACGACGTGAGCGGCCAGAAGTGGTCCGCGCCTGCCGTCGTGCACTGAGTCCTGACAGTTTGGACCTTCGGCTTGGCGTCGGGCGTAGCCGCGGATGGCACGGCCATGCCAGGACGCGGCTCGCTCCCGCCTGCGATCGCCGCCTT
>JAJYTV010000172.1 GCA_021792885.1 Bacillota bacterium | reverse complement strand
GCACCGGCACAAGCATCGCGTACGGCGACCCGTCGACGAGAATGACGAATCGGCCGCGGAAGAGATGGTCTGCGGCCCGGTATGGCCGTTCGGTGAAGTCCGCCGGCAGGAACGGCGACCACTGCGGCCCGAACAGCGGCCGCAAGAGGGTGCTCACGAAGCCGATGCGCGGCGGGCGATAGGCCTGTAGCCGGGTGATGATGTCGTCCAGTTCCTCGGGATCCGCCTTGCCCTCCACGTGGAGGACTGTCAACTGCGTCTGCGCCTCTGTGCCCAGGGTGATCCGCTGGGCGATCAGGTTTGGATCTCGCAGATGGCTGCGGATCAGGGAGATGTTCTCTTCCAGCGGCTCGATGAACGCGTCCTTCGGACCGAACACCGCGCGCTCCGTCGACGGCTCCTGCACGGACCGCGTTGGTACGGAGCGCAACTGTAGGGCGAAGACGCTTCCTGCTGAGAAGACCAGGGCCGCACCGTCCAAGAGATGCCAGTCGGCTTCGCCCCGTGTGCGCACTTGGGCTGCCCGCGTGAGCAGTTCAGCGACTGCGATCGAGGATGTGGCAAGCGCCGAGATGAGTTCCGTCTGCAATCGCTGGCCGTCGACGAGGGCCGGCAATTGGAGGATACGCACCTTCTCTCCAGTTGGCCTGGTCACGATCAGTTCAGTGACTTCGGGATGTGAACACCTGATCTCGTCCGGGTCGAGCTTCTGCTCGAGGCGCGAGATCAGTCCCAGGATGCGCCGCCCCTGCCGGTCGATGAAGCCGATGTCCGTGGCGGGTCCCTCCCCGGTGGTAGGGTGCGGCAGGACCCGCCCTCCCATGCGCCCCCCAGGGAATAGAGCAGGGGAGCCGCGCACCCTGCGCGGCTCCCCCTGCGGGCTCCCCTATTGCTCCATCTGCTTCGCGAGGAAGCCGGCGGCGGTCTCCGCGAGCTTGCGCTCGAGGTCGCCCATCTGGACGCCGGGTTCCTTCGTGCAGAGGATCACCGCACCGATCGGGTCGCCTTCCGAGATGATCGGCGCGACCACCATCGAGGTGAACCGCGTCTCCTCCTCGTCGTCCCCGATCAGGGCGCCCTTCGGCTTCTCGCCCGGGCGCGGCCCGATGTAGAGCTGACGGTCTTCCATGCACCGTTCCACCAGCGAGCCGACGGCCTTGTTCAGGAGTTCCTTCTTCGGTGCACCCGCAACGGCGATCACCGCGTCGCGGTCCGCGATCAGGGCGATGTGTCCCACTGCCTCGTTCAGGGAGTCCGCGTATTCCTTCGCAAACTCCCCAAGTTCGCCGATCGGCGAGTACTTCTTGAGGATGACCTCTCCGTCCCGGTCGACGAAGATCTCGAGCGGATCGCCTTCACGGATGCGCAGGGTTCGCCGGATCTCCTTGGGGATGACCACCCGGCCGAGATCGTCGATGCGGCGCACGATTCCGGTTGCCTTCACCCTGTTCCCCCCTCGGCCGGTAGTTTTGCCAACCGTAGTATACTTAGCCCCTCTTGGTCGTATGCAGGATTTTTCCAGCACTGCAGCGCGACCGCGGGTTTGCGCCGCGCCCGCGCCGCGGGTGCTGTTGGGGGAACGGATGGGAGTGCACGGACGCGGGGCCGTAGCGCCCGTATCCTCCCCTCCTGCTACAGGATTCGACAGGCCTGTTCGCGTTTTGGGGGGTCGGCAAAGGAAATTCAGGCAGATTCGGCCTTCGCAAGCAGAAAGTCCAAGAGCTCCTCGACGGCGCGCAGCATCTCGGCGCCCGTCATGCCGGGCACCCGCAGGCTGAGGTAGGGGCTCTGGCCGGCGAAGATCGTGGCGCGGCCGCGGTAGCGGCTCGGGAGCTCCTTGAGCCGCTCGCGGGCGATGTGCTGCAGGCTGTGGAAGTTGATCTGGAGCTGGTCGCGCTCCTTGCGGATGCCCGAGACGTCCATCTCCTCGCCGCGCAGGCGGACGCGGGCGACGCGGAAGAGGTTCTCGAGCGGCTCCGGCGGCGGGCCGAAGCGGTCCTCCACCTCGTCCAGGAGATCCTGCGCGTCGGCGGCGTCCAGCGCGGTCGCGAGGCGCTTGTAGATCTCGATCTTCTGCTTGGGATCGGCGATGTAGTCCGCCGGGACGAACGCGTCCACCGGGAGGTCGACCGAGGGGAGCTGCCGCTCGGGGACGGCCTCGCCCTTCAGTTCCTTGACCGCCTCGTCGAGCATCTGCGTGTAGAGGTCGAAGCCGACCGCGATGATGAACCCGTGCTGCTCCGGCCCGAGGATGTTCCCCGCGCCGCGGATCTCGAGGTCCCGCATGGCGAGCTTGAAGCCCGCGCCGAACTCGGTGAACTCGCGGATCGCCTCGAGCCGCTTCTCGGCCTCCTCCGACAGCACCTGGTCGCGCCGGTAGGTGAAGTAGCTGTACGCGAGGCGGTTCGACCGGCCGATCCGCCCGCGCAGCTGGTAGAGCTGCGAGAGCCCGAGGCGCTCCGCGTCCTCGACGATCAGCGTGTTGACGCGCGGCATGTCGAGGCCAGACTCGATGATCGTCGTGGCGAGCAGCACGTCGTACTCGCCGTCGAGGAAGCGCAGCATCGTCTTCTCCAGCAACTGCTCCGGCATCTGACCGTGCGCAACAGCGACGCGCGCTTCCGGCAGCAGGCGCTCCAGCATCAGCTGCACCGATTCGATCGACTGCACGCGGTTGTGCACGTAGAAGACCTGCCCGCCCCGCCCGAGTTCGCGGCGCACGGCATCCTGCACGAGTTCCTCGTCCCACTCCACGACGTAGGTCTGGACCGGGAAACGGTCCTCGGGCGGTGTGTTGATCGTCGACATGTCACGCAGGCTCACAAGGCCCATATGCAGGGTGCGCGGGATCGGCGTCGCCGTCAGCGTCAGCACGTCGACCGTCGTCTTGAGGGCCTTCAGCTTCTCCTTGTGGCGCACGCCGAAGCGCTGCTCCTCGTCGACGATCAAGAGGCCGAGGTCGCGGAACTGGACGTCTTGAGCGAGCAGGCGGTGCGTGCCGATCACGACGTCCACGGCGCCGCTCTGGAGGCGGCGCAGGACGTCCGACTGCTCCTTCGGGCTGCGGAAGCGCGAGAGCAGCTCCACCGCGACGGGGAAGCCGGCGAAGCGCTGCTGGAACGTGGTGAAGTGCTGCTGGGCGAGGATCGTCGTCGGCACGAGCACCGCGACCTGCTTGCCGTCCATCGCCGCCTTGAAGGCGGCGCGCACCGCCACCTCGGTCTTGCCGTAGCCGACGTCGCCGCAGAGCAGGCGGTCCATCACGCGCGGACGCTCCATGTCGCGCTTGACGTCCTCGATCGCCTTGCGCTGGTCCGGCGTCTCCTCGTAGGGGAAGGCGTCCTCGAGCTTCTGCATCCACTCCCCGTCCGGCGCGTACGCGTGGCCCGGCACGGCCTCGCGCTGGGCGTAGAGGCGCAGGAGCTCCTCCGCCATCTCCCTCACGGATGCCTGCACCCTGGACTTGACCTTCTGCCAGTCATTCCCTCCGAGGCGGTAGAGGTGCGGCTCCTGGCCCTCCTGCCCGACGTACTTCTGCACGAGATCGATCTGCTCGACCGGGACGTAGAGCTTGTCGCCGTGGGCGTAGGAGAGGTGCAGATACTCCTTTTGCACCCCTTCGATCTCCATCGCGCGCATGCCGAGGTACTTGCCGATGCCGTGGTGGACATGCACGACGTAGTCGCCGGGACGCAGCTCGGCCGTGCTGCGCAGCCGCCCGCCGCCCTCTTCCGGCTGGCGTGTTCGCACTGCGCGCCGCTTCTCGCGCCCGAAGATCTCGCTGTCGGTGAGCAGCCAAAGCCCGATGCCGGGCAGGTGGAAGCCGTTTTGCAGCTCCCCCAGCGCGAGCTGCACCTCGCCCGGGTCCGGCGCGCCCTGCGCGTCCTCGCGCAGCGGGACCCCCTCGCCGCGCAGTTCGCGGCGCAAGCGCCCGAGGCGCTCCTCGGTCGCGGCCAGCAGGACGACGCGGTGCCCGCCCTCGCGGTGGCGCTGCAGTTCCTTGTGGAAGAGCCCCCACTGCCCGTGGAAGTTCTCGACAGGGCGGGCGGCGATCGAGACGACGCGGCCGAGGGTGGCGCCGGAGAGCCGGCGCGGCAGGATGCTGAAGAAGACGCGCGAGTGCCTGCGCAGCGCCTCCTCCACGGCCGTCTCCTGCAGGAGGACATCCCCCTGGTGCGGCAGGAGCGCCCCCTCCCCAAGCAACGCGAGCGCGCGGTCCTGCGCCAGGCGGTGGGCGGCCCTGGCAGCTTCCCAGGCGCGCTCCGGATCCGAGAGCAGGGTCAGGGCGCCGACCGGCAGGTAGTCGACGAGGTTCGCGGCCTCCGGGTAGAAGAACGCGTGGAAGCGCTCCGCACCCTGCCCCGCGGGCAGGGCGCCCCAGGACTCGACGACGCGCCCGATGCGCTCCTCGAGCCGCGCGGCGATGTCGAGGCGTTCCGCGCGCCGCAGCCGGGCCATCTGCAGCTGCAGTTCCCTGCGCACCGCGGCGATGCCGTCGGCCGCCGTCTGCGCGTCGAGCACGAGTTCGCTCGCGGGGCCGATCGTGACCTCCGCCTGCGTCGCGAGCGAGCGCTGGGTCTCCGGGTCGAAGTGGCGCAGCGCGTCGACCTCGTCGTCGAAGAAGTCGATGCGGATCGGGGCCTCGTCGCCGAGGCCGAAGACGTCCACGATGCTGCCGCGCACGGCGAACTGGCCCGGGGCGTCGACGCGCTCCTCGCGCACGTAGCCGAGCCGCACGAGGGACTGCGAGAGCGCACGCAGGTCCACCCGCTGGCCGGGGCGCAGGGTAAGCATCGCGGCACGCACGCAGTGCGGCGGCGTCAGCCTGCCGAGCGCCGCCTCGAGCGGAGCGACGACGATCAGCGGCTCACCGAGCAAGAGGCGCGCGTGGACGCGCACGCGCTGCGCCACGCGCTCCGTCGACTCCGCGACGACCTCGAAGGGCAGCACCTCGCGCTCGGGATAGTAGAGCACCTCGCGCTCCGGCAAGAGCGCCGCGAGATCCCGGTGGATGCGCTCGGCCTGGGTTGGGCTCGGAGCGAGCCAAAGCGCCGCCCCGCCGCGATCGCGCAAGAGCGCGGCGGCCAGATATGCTCGTTCACTGCCTTGC
>JAJYTV010000171.1 GCA_021792885.1 Bacillota bacterium | reverse complement strand
AGCGCAAGGTCTGCGTGCGCTGCGCGGCCGCCATGGGGAAGGGGGGCCACTGTTCGTCCGCGAGATAGTTCGCGATCGCCATGTCGTAGCGCGCCGTCTCCGAGAACGCCGCGGCGGCGAGCCGCCTGCGCAGCCCAGGGTCGTCGGCGTCGAGTCCGGCGAGCACGGCCTCGTACCACTGCGCCCCGGGCACGACCCAGACCCGGTCATGGTTCTTCGCCGCCGCCCGCAAGAGGGCGACGCCGCCGATGTCGATCTCCTCGATCGCCTCGGCGTGGGAGGCCCCGCCGCGGACCGTCTCGATGAACGGGTAGAGGGAGACCGCCACGAGATCGATCTGCCGCGCGCCGATGCGCAGGAGGTCCCCTTCGTCCTCCGGCGTGCTGCGGCTGAGGATGCCGCCGTGCACCGCCGGGTGGAGGGTCTTCACGCGGCCGCCGAGGATCTCCGGCGAGCGCGTGTAATCGGCCACCTCCTCGACCGCAAGGCCCGCCGCGCGCAGCGCCTTCGCCGTCCCGCCGCTCGCGAGCAGAGAGAAGCCGCGCTGCAAAAGCGCCTTGCCGAAGTCCTCGAGTCCCGTCTTGTCCCGCACGCTGAGAAGCGCTGTCAGCACCTTCATCCCTCCAAAATCGTGACTTTCCGCCCATCGATCGCGAGCCGTCCGCGCGCCATGAGCTCGACCGCCTGCGGCAAGAGCCGGTGCTCCAGCGCATGGATCCGCGCAGAGAGCGTGGCCTCGTCGTCCTGCGGGGACACCCTGAGTGCCTCCTGCAGCACGATCGGGCCGCCGTCCAGGGTCTCGTCGACGAGATGGACCGTGACACCGGTCTCGCGCACCCCGTAGCGCAGTGCCTGCCCGATCGCGTCGCGGCCGGGGAACGCCGGCAGGAGCGAGGGGTGCACGTTCAGGATGCGGGCAGGGAAGCGAGAGACGAACTGCGGGGAGAGGATGCGCATGAAGCCCGCCAGCACCACGCCCTGCACCCCGAGCTCCCCCGACCGCGCGAGCAGGCCCCGCTCCCACCCTTCCATCCCCGTCTCACGCGCCGCCGCGGTGTAGACCTCCACGCCACCGCGGCGGGCGATGTCCTCCGCGGGGCAGGAACGGTCCACGCCGAGCAGCACAATCTCGTAGCTCCTCGCGGAACGGTCCCCCTGGGCCTCCAGCAGGCGCGCGAAGTTCGAGCCGCGCCCCGACGCCAGTACCGCGACGCGCATCAGCACTGCACGCCCGCGCCCAGGGCGACCTCGCCGACGACGCGCGGGCGGCCGCCCGCGCCCGCGATCGCCGTGAGCGTCCTGTCGACAGCCGAAGGATCGACCGCGAGCACGAGGCCGAGCCCCATGTTGAAGACGGAGAGCGCCTCCTCGTCCCCGATCCGCCCTGCCGTGAGCAGCAGGGCGAGCTCGGGCGGGAGGTCCCACGTCTTGCGGTCGAGGCGCGCTCCCACGCCGCCTGGCAGCATGCGCGGCAGGTTGCCGACGATCCCCCCGCCCGTGATGTGGCTGATCCCGTGCACGCCGCCCGCGGCAAGCGCCCCCAGCACTTCCGGTCCGTAGAGGTGCGTCGGCCGCAAGAGCGCCTCGCCGAGCGGCACGTCGAGGCCGTGCAGCGCCTCGAGGGAGAGGCCGGCCTCACGCACGATGCGGCGCACGAGGCTGAAGCCGTTGCTGTGCACCCCGTCCGACGGCAGCCCGATCAGGACGTCGCCGACCTTCGCGTCTCCCCCGCGCAGGACCGCATCGCGCTCGACGGCGCCGACGCCGAATCCGACGAGGTCGAGCGCGCCCTGCGGAAAGAGATCGGGCAGCTCGGCGGTTTCGCCGCCGAGGAGCGCCGCCCCCACGGCGCTGCAGGCACGGGCGACGCCGGCGACGACCTGTGCCACCTCCTGCGGCACGAGCTTGCCGACGCCCACGTAGTCGAGGAAGAAGAGCAGCGCCGCGCCCTGGCACAGCACGTCGTTC
The DNA here is from genome assembly GCA_021792885.1 of Bacillota bacterium. Taxonomy (GTDB): domain Bacteria; phylum Bacillota; class Sulfobacillia; order JAJZYS01; family JAJYTV01; genus JAJYTV01. Next base: position 3,145 of record JAJYTV010000171.1, on the reverse strand, counting down.
GCGACCATCGCGACGACGTCCTGACCGACCCCATCCATCGCGCGCAGTTCCTGCGCGAGCAGGAGCTTCGTGCCGACGCCGTCCGCGCCCGCCACGAGGACCGGGTCGCGGTAGCCCTGCAGCCGGAAGAGCCCTCCGAAGCCGCCGATCCCGTCCATCACTTCGGGTCGGGTCGCCTTCGCCCCCACCTCCTTCAAGAGCCCGACGAGGCGCTCCTTCGCATCGAGATCGACGCCGGAAGCGCGGTACGCGTCGCTCACTCGATCCCCTCCTCGGCGGAGTCCTTGCGCAGATCCGGCGGCACCGGCACCGGGTAGTCTCCGGTGAAGCAGGCAAGGCAGTGGTCGCGGTGCCCGGTCGCCTGCAGCACCCCCTGCGCGGAGAGGAACTGCAGCGAGTCCGCGCCGATGCGCTGGCGCAGGATCTCCTGGTCTGTCTCGGCCGCGATCAGCTCGTCGCGGTTCGAGGTGTCGATGCCGTAGTGGCAGGGATGCATGTAGCGCGGCGAGGCGATCCGCACGTGCACCTCGGTGGCGCCCGCCTCGCGCAGGATCTGCGTCAGGTGGCGCATCGTCGTGCCGCGCACGAGCGAATCGTCGATCAGCGCGACCGAGCGGCCGCGCACGACCTCCGGTACCACGGAGAGCTTGCGCTGCACCCCCGCCGTGCGGCCGTCGCGGCCCGGCCGGATGAACGTGCGCCCCACGTAGCGGTTCTTCACGAGGCCGAGCTCCTGCGGCAGCCCGAGTTCCGCCGCGTACCCCTCGGCGGCCGGGAGGGAGGAGTCCGGCACGCCGAGGACGAGGTCTGCCGGCGCCGGGGCTTCCTTCGCCAGCTGCTGGCCGAGGCGCCGGCGGGCGCGGTAGATCGACTCCCCCGCGACCTGGGAGTCCGGCCGGGCGAAGTAGATCAGTTCGAAGGCGCAGAGCTTCTCGCGCGACGCAGCCCCCGCAGAGAGTTCCACAACGCGGCCGTCCTCGGTCAGCCAAAGGATCTCGCCGGGCCGCACGTCGCGCTCGTACTCTGCCCCGACCGCAGCGAGCGCGCAGGTTTCGGAAGCGAGGCAGGGCATCTTGCCGAGCCAGCCCAGGACGAGCGGGCGGATGCCGTGCGGGTCGCGCGCGCCGAGCACGCCGCCGCGGAACAGGACGACGAAGGCGTAGCCGCCGTGCAGGCGCGCCAGCGCCTCCTGCAGGCTCTCCTGCAGGGTCGCGGCGCTCGAGTGCGCCATGATGTGCGCGACGACCTCGGTGTCGGTCGTCGTCTGGAAGATCGCTCCCTCCTCCTCGAGCGTCTTGCGCTCTCCCAGCGCGTCGACGAGGTTGCCGTTGTGCGCGAGGGCGAAGGGGCCGAGCCGCGCGCGGAAGAAGAGCGGCTGCGCATTCTCCGGGCGCGAGGCGCCGGTCGTCGAGTAGCGCACGTGGCCGATCGCGCTCTCGCCGTGCAGCCGAGAGAGCCGCTCATCGGTGAAGACCTCGTGGACAAGCCCCATGCCCTTCTCGAGCGCGATTCTGCCCTCGCTGAGCGCGGCGATGCCTGCGCTCTCCTGCCCGCGGTGCTGCAGCGCGAAGAGCGCCTCCGCCGCGAGGCGCGGCGCCCCGGGCGTGCCGACGATGCCGAAGACGCCGCAGGCCTCGCGCAGTTCCCCGCTCACAAGAAGTCCCTCCCCACCGCGTGCCCGATCTGCGCGCGCTGCAGCGACCAGTCCGGTTCGGTCGGCATGCGCACGGTGAGTTCGGCCTCGGCCGTCACTTCGCCGATCTCCTTCGCGCGCACCCCGAGTGCCTGCGCGCGGCGCAAGAGCGCCTCGCTCTCGCCGCTCAGCGCGACGAAGAGGGCGCTCGGCTCCCCGAAGAGGTAGCTCGGCAGCGCCTGCTCGAGCTGGACCGAGACGCCGAGGCCGGTGTGCAGGACGATCTCCGCAAGCGCGGTGAGGAGACCTCCGTCCGCCACGTCGTGCGCGAGCGCGATCTCCCCCGCCTGACCCGCGGCGGGCAGTAGCTGCAGGAGCGCCCGAAGCGCTTCGTAGTCCGGCGGGGCGGGCGGGGCCGGCAGGACGCCCGCGAGGTCCGCGAGCTCGCTGCCGGCCAGCCGGTCGGCCGGCTCGCCGAGCAGCAGGACCGCCATGCCGCTGCGCACGGGCTGCACGCCGATCGCCTGCTCGGGTTTCGGCAGGTGGCCGATCATGCCGATCACCGGCGTCGGCACGATGGCGAGGCCGGAGGACTCGTTGTAGAGGCTGACGTTGCCGCCCGTCACGGGGATCTTGAGCTCCCTCGCCGCCTCTGCGATGCCGTCGACGACGTCGACGAGCTGGCGCGCGACCTCCGCCCGCTCCGGGTTGCCGAGGTTCAGGCAGTTCGTGAGTCCGATCGGCGTGGCCCCGCGGGCGGCGACGTTGCGGGCCGCCTCGCAGACGGCGAGCGCGGCACCGATCCGCGGCGAGCGCTCGCAGTAGCGGGGCGTCTGGTCGGTCGAGACGGCGACGCCGGGCGCCTGAGGCGCTGCGCGCAGCACGGCCGCGTCGAGCCCGGGGCGCACGACCGTGCGCAGCCCGACGTCCTGGTCGTAGGTGTGGTAGATCTCCGCCCGCGAGCCGAGGTTCGGCCGCGCCAGCAGCGCGAGCAGCGCAGAGCGCGGGTCGATGCTGACCGGTTCGGCCGGCGGCGAGGCAATCTCGTTCGGCGGCGCGGGATCGAGCGACGCCTTCGGCGCCTCCGCGTAGATCGACGCAGGCAGCCGCGAGAGGATCTGTCCGTGCAGCGTGAGCGCGATCTCGCCGTCCGCGCGCACCTCCCCGACCTCCGCGGCGGCGATGCCGTAGCGCTCGGCGATGCGCTGCGCCGCGGGGATCGAAGCCGGAGGGAGCAGGAGGAGCATGCGCTCTTGGCTCTCCGACAAAAGGATCTCGGCGGGCGCGAGGTCCGCCTGGCGCAGCGGCACCCGCTCGATGATGACGTCCGCCCCGACGCCGCCCTTCGCGCACATCTCGATGAGGGCCCCCGCAAGCCCCCCGGCGCCGAGGTCCTGGATCGCCACGACGGGCTCCTCGCGCAGGATCTCGAGCGTCGCTTCGATCAGCAGCTTGCCGAGGAAGGGGTCGCCCACCTGCACGCGCGGCCTGTCCTCCGCGGCGTCCTCGCGC
>JAJYTV010000170.1 GCA_021792885.1 Bacillota bacterium | reverse complement strand
CTGAACGTCGACGTCCTCGCCCACCGACACGACCTCGCCCGGCCGCGTCACGTGGTGGTCCGCCAGCTGCGAGATGTGCACGAGCCCGTCGACGCCCGGCTCGAGTTCGACGAAGGCGCCGAACGTTGCGAGCCGCACGACCTTGCCGCGCACGATCGCGCCGATCGGGTAGCGCTCCTCGACCGTGTCCCAGGGGTTCGGCAGCACCTGCTTGTAGCCGAGCGAGATGCGGCCCCGCTCACGGTCGAGCCGCAGCACCTTGACGTCGATCTCCTGTCCCTCGTGCAGCACCTCGGAGGGGTGCTGGATGCGGCCCCAGGACATCTCCGAGACGTGCAGGAGGCCGTCGACGCCGCCCAGGTCGATGAACGCGCCGAAGTCCGTGAGGGACTTGACGCTGCCGTGCAGCAGCTGTCCCTCCGTGATGTCGCCCCAGATCTGCTCGCGGTTGTGCTTGCGTTCCTCCTCCAGTACGACCTTGCGGGAGAGGATGACGCGGTGCTTCGCGCGGTCGAGTTCGATGATCTTGACCCGCAGGGTCTGCCCGACGTACGGCTGCAGGTCCTGCGCGTAGCCGCGCTCCACCTGCGACGCGGGGATGAACCCGCGCGCCCCGATGTCGGACACGAGGCCGCCCTTGACCGCCTCGACGACGGGCGCATCGATGATGCTGCCCGACTCGTAGGCGCTTTTCAGCTCGTCCCACGCCTTGGACTCGTCGGCGCGGCGCTTCGAGAGGCGCAGCGAGCCTTCCTCGCCGTCGACCGACAGCACCATCGCGTCGACCTCGTCATTCAGTGCAACGGCCTCCGCGGCGGACGCGACCTTGCGGTAGGTCAGTTCGCTCAGCGGGATGACGCCCTCCGACTTGTACCCGACGTCGACCAGCACGTGGTCGTCGGCAATCCGGACGATCCGTCCGTGCATGATGTCGCCGGGATGCGGACGCGCCACGCCTTCGCTGTAGTCGACCTTCTCCTCCGACCCCTGCCCCGCCGCAGCGGGCTGCGTGGCCCTGGCCGCCTCGTCAGCGGTCTCGTGCTGGGCGCCCTGCGCCGCTTCGACCGCTTCGGGCTGGCTCGGCTCCGCTTCCGGCGCCGCCGCGACGGGCTGCGGCTCCTGCACGGCGCTTTCCGCCTGCGGTTCCAGGTCCGGGTGCAGTTGGTCCTCCACGCGATGACCTCCTTTGATGAACGCCCGCATCGCTGCGGAGCGTTCCGTCAACAACAGAGAACGGGCCCCAAGGCCCGCCGTCCTACGGACTGTTCACCTGTTGTTGAATCGACCGACCGCCACGGCGGACGGTGATCCCCGGTGCCTCCGGGGGCTGGCCTTTCCAGCATAGCGGAGCCCGCCGGGCACTGTCAATCGGACTCCGCCCAGGGGAGCCCCGTTCCAAAGTCCTTCGGATCGTAGTACAGGCGCGCGATCGCGCGCATCACGTCCTGCGCTGGATCGGCGCTGTGGCGCAGGTCGAGGGGCTCGCCGAAGCGGATCTCGACCCGGTGGAAGAGGCGCCATGGCCCCCGAACGGCAACAGGCACGACGGCCGCGCGCAGGTGGCCGATCAGGGAACCGGCACCGGGCCGGGGCTGGCCGAGCACGCCCGGCGGCTGCCGGTGGCCCTCCGGGAAGAGGCCGATCACGAGGCCCTGCTGCGCGATGCGCAAGGTGTGCCGCACGGCGCGGGAATCGCGGATGTCCCGGTTCACCGGATAGCTGCCGATGCGGGGCAGGAGCCAGCCGAGGTAGGAGAAGAGTTCCATCTTGGCCATGAAGCGCACCTCGCGGTCGATCACGGCGCCCACCGCCGGCGGGTCGATCCCGCTGATGTGGTTGATGCAGAGCAGCACCGCGCCGGTCTTGGGGACGTGTTCGCGCCCCTCGACGCGGACGCGCCAGAAGAGGTACAGGCCGAGCCGCACGATCCCGCGCAGGAAGCGGTAGAGGAACGGGCTGTAGACGTCGTCAGGCACTATGCGCCCCTCCCGCGGCACGCCTCCGCCAGGCGGTGCACGACCTCGGCCACCGAAAGTCCGGTCGTGTCGACGACGAGGGCGCCTTCCGGCACGCGCAGCGCCCCGACGGCCCGCATCTCGTCCATCGCGTCGCGCTCGGACATCTCCTGGCGCACGGCGTCGATGGAGACGCGCAGCCCCTGCGAGAGCAGTTCGCGGTGGCGGCGGTCGGCCCGTGCGTCGAGCGAGGCGGTAAGGAAGAACTTGCACTCCGCTTGCGGGAGTACCACCGTGCCGGCGTCCCGGCCGTCCACGACGACGCCGCCGTCCTGCGCCAGCGCGCGCTGGCGCGCGACGAGCGCCTCGCGCACGCGCGGGTGGGCGGCGACCACGCTGACGATCCGGTCGACGGCCGGAGCGCGGATTTCGTCCACGACGTCCTCGTCCCCCAGCCGGATGCGCCCGCGCTCGAAGCGCAGGTCGAGCCGCGCGAGCAGCGCCGCGAGGCTGGGCTCGTCATCCGGTTCGATCCCCTCGCGCAGGGCGCTCAGCGCCAGCGCGCGGTACATCGCCCCCGTGTCGAGGTAGGTGTAGCCGAGCAGCTGGGCGAGCTCCCGCGCGACCGTGGACTTGCCGGCGCCGGCCGGCCCGTCGATCGTGATGCGCAGCACCGTCATCCCCTCCCCGCGCGGCGTCCTGGCCGCTTCAGGCTCCCCGGTCGCCAATGAGCACCGCTAGGGTAGCACGCGCCTTGCGGCGGATCAACGCCGACGGGCGCGGACGGCGAAGTAGAGGGCGACCAGCACGACGACCAGGACCCCCAGGACCAGGTTGTAGTGCGAGAGCACGGGCTCGATCTTCGGCAGGCGCGGGCCGAGCCAGACGCCGATGTAGATGAGACCCGCCGTCCAGGGGATCGAGCCGAGATAGGTGTAGACCGTGAAGCGTCCGGCGCCCATCCGCGCAAAGCCGGCGGGCCAGGAGATGAACGTACGCAGCACCGGGAGAAAGCGGCCGAAGAAGACCGCGGCCGGACCGTAGCGCCGAAACCACGTCTCCGCGTGGTCGAGGGAGCGCTCGTCGAGCAGGACGTAGCGTCCGAAGCGCAGCGCGAGCGGCCTTCCGCCGTAGTAGCCGATGCCGTATCCGACCCAGCTGCCGATCGTCTGCATGAGCGCCATGAGCAGCACCGCCGGCCAGAATCCGAGAGCGCCTTGGCCGATCAGTACGCCGAGCACGGGCAGGATGATCTCCGACGGGACCGGGATGCCTGCGCTCTCGAGGATCATCGCGAACGCGAGTCCTGCCGGTCCGAGGTGGGTCCAGAGCGAGCTTTGCAGTGTAGTCGGCCCTGGAGGGCCCTTCCTCCCTTGTGAAGGCGGTGATTCGACCCTACGCCCCCTTGGACCTGCCGGACGAGGGTGGAGAGACCATGCGCAGCAGCGTGAGGACGAGGGCGATCCCGATGCCGATCGCACCTGCCCAGAAGAGCGTCTCGACCGCCGCCGCCGCGCCCAGCACGAACTGTCCCTGCACCAGATCGTACATCGTGTGGTACGCGAGCAGACCAGGCACGAGCGGAATCAGGCCCGGCATCACGTAGACGGTGGCCGGGACGCGGCGCCACCGGGCGAGTGCCTCGGAGAGCGCGGCCGTCGCGACGGCGGCCAGGAAGACCTGCGTCACCTGACCGAGGTGCCCGAGGCCGGTGAGGGCGAAGACGCCGCCCGACGCGAGGCCTGTGAGGCCGGAGAGCAGGAGCTCGCCGCGCGGCACCCGGATCAGCACGGCGAAGGAGATGGCGCCGAGCGCGCCGGCGATGGCGGAGAGGAGGATCATCTCGCCCACCCCAGGCTCAGGCCGAGCCCCACGGCGAGCGCGGCCCCCGCGGCGAGGGCGGCCGCCGAGGTGGCGGCCTCGAGCCCGCCCGCGCTGGCGGAGAGGAGGTCCCCGGCCAGGAGGTCGCGCAGCACGCCGCTCACCGCAAGTCCCGGAACCAGCACGACGAGCCCTCCCGCAGCGATCATGCCAGAGCGCAGGTGCCAGACGCTGGCGGCGGCGACGCCGACGAGCGAGACGCAGAATCCCGCGAGCGCGAGGTTGAAGAAGCGCTCCGCGAAGCGCTGGGTGGTGCGCCGGCGCAGCATCACGGTGAACGCGCCCGCGAGCGCGGCCACCGCCGCCTCCGGCGCCGCGGCGCCGATGAACCAGGCGTAGGAGGCGCTCGCCACGGCGCCTGCCAGGAGCTCGAGCGGCGCGCCGTAGTCGGTCTGGCGTTCGCGCATGCCGGCGATCGCCTGCACGCACTCGTCCGGGTTCAGGTTGCCCCGCTCCGCGGCGCGCGCCAGCGCGTTCAGGCTCGTGAGGCGTGCGACATCGAGAGCGCGGGCGCGCACCCGGCGTACGCCGGTCTGTAGCGCGCCCGCGCTCTGCACGGTGATGAAGAGGCCAGGCGGGGTGACGAAGGCGTGGACTTCGGTGCAGCCGAAGCCAGCCCCGGCCCGCTCGATCGCCTCCTCGGTGCGGTAGGGCTCGGCGCCGGCGGCGAGCATCGCCTCGCCGAGCGCGAGGAGCCCTTCGAGCGGAGTCTTGTTCACCCTTCGAGCAGGCTCGAGACGACGACGTCGAGGGCTTCGTCGATGATCTCGGGCGGCGTCGTGAGGGGCTGCAGGAAGCGGATCACGTTGCCGTAGATGCCGGCGGTGAGCACCAGCACCCCCCGCTCCATGCAGCGCTGCACGACGCGGCCGGTGAGCTCCGGGTCGGGGGTCCTGGACGCCCGGTCCTTCACGAGTTCGATCGCGATCATGGAGCCCAGGCCGCGCACCTCGCCGACGTGGGGGCTCTTCTGCTCCGCGTCCTCGAGGCGGCTGCGGACCTGCTCCGCCTGCCGTGCGGCCATCTCCAGGATGCCGTCCTGCTCGAAGGCGTCCAGCACCGCGTTGGCGGCGGCGGTCGCGAGCGGGTTGCCGACGTAGGTTCCGCCGATCATCGACGGGCCGGCGGCGTCCATCACCTCGCGGCGTCCCATCACGCCGGAGAGGGGTACGCCGTTCGCGATCGACTTGGCCATCGTGAGGAGATCCGGACGGATGCCGGAGTGCTCGGTCGCCCAGAACTTTGCGGTGCGGCCGAAGCCGGTCTGCACCTCGTCGACGATCAGCAGG
>JAJYTV010000169.1 GCA_021792885.1 Bacillota bacterium | reverse complement strand
CAGGAGGGCGGGGAGCGAGGCTGCCGCACGCGGGCCGGCGCCTTGCGTCTCGCGCCAGAAGCGCATGGCCGATCCTAGCCAGCTCAGGAGCCAGAAGAGGCCGAGGACGCTGAAGAGCACCTCCATGAAGAGCTCCGGTATGATCTCGTAGAAGGCGCCCGGCCCGGTATGCACCGAACCCAGCGCCCCGCCCACGCTCGCGAGCGTCGCGACGAGGCCGACGACGAGCGCGAGGAGCGCGGCGAGCGGCCAGGCAGCCGCGCTCCGCCCGAGCACCCGGGCGGCCGCACGGGGCCTCGCGTGATGGGCGTAGGTCTCCTGCCGCACCTCTGCGAAGACCTTCGGCAGGTTGATCGCGAATTCGTGCGGCGGCGCGTACTGGCAGGCGTAGAAGCAGTCCCGGCAGTCGTGGCAGAGGTTCGCGATCTGCTCGACATCGGCGAGCGCGAAGGTGCGGCGCGACTCGATCGCCGGGAAGACGGCGCAGTAGCCTTCGCAGTACCGGCAGGCGTTGCAGACGGTGAGCTGCCGCTCCGCCTCCGCGATCAGGTCAGACGCCTCCATGCGCTGCCGCCTCCTCTCCCGCGATCCGCCCGAAGACCGCGCCGATCGTCAGTCCGAAGCCCGCGAGATAGCCCTTGCGCAGGATGTTGCCCGCCATGATCTCCCCCGCAGCGAAGATGTTCTCCGCCGCGCGGCCGTCAGCCATCACGACCCGGGCCGTCTCGTCGACCTCGACGCCCATGTACGTGAAGGTGATGCCGGGGCGAAGCGGATAGCCGAAGAAGGGCGGCCGGTCGATCGGGACCGCCCAGTGGCTCTTCGGCGGTGTGAGGCCCTCTGTGCGGCAGTCGTCGAGCGCGGCCGGGTCGAAGGTACCCGGCCGGGTCGCGCGGTTGAAGCGGTCCACCGTCTCCCTGAGCGCGAGGGGCGGGATCCCGAGCGCCATCGCGAGCGCCTCGAGCGAGGGCGCCTGGATCGGGGGGAACACGGACGGCAGGAAGTGGGCCATCGCCCGGCTGTCCAGGATCGAGTACGCCACCTGCCCGCTCTGCCTTGCGATGAGTCCGCCCCAGTTCGCATAGCGCTTGGGCCAGAAGTCCTCCCCTTCGTCGTAGAAGCGCTGGCCGTCCTGGTCGACTGCGATGCCGAAGGGGACGCTGTCGAGCCGCGTGACGATGCCGCCGTCGAACTTCGGCGCGCGCCCGTCCACCGCGACCGCGTGGAATTGGCGCGGATCCGCGACGGGCCGCGCGCCGCGCTCCAGCATGAGGGCGAGGAGCTCCCCCTTGTTGTACGGCGATCCGCGCACCACGAAGTGGTCCGCGGCATCGCCCCAGTAGCGGCGCAGCCAGTCCACGTTCGCCTCGAAGCCGCCGGAGGCCAGGACGACGGCGCTGGCCTCCACGAGGCAGTCCCGGCCTGCTGCACGCAGCACAGCGCCGGTGAACGAGCCGGAGTCGTCGATCCGGAGGTCTTGCACATCCGCCTCGTACAGCACGTGCACGCCCTGCGCGCGCGCCGCCTCGTAGTAGCCGTTCAGCATCGCGCGCCCTCCGCCCAACATGAACACGTTGGTGCGCGAGAGGTGCAGCGTACCGCGCAGCGGTTCCTGCCAGCGCACGCCGTGCGCCTCCATCCAGCGCGGCAGGTCGGCGGACGCGCGGATGGTGAGGCGCGCCAGGGGTTCGCTGAGGTCCTCCCCGGTGACGCGGACGAGATCGTCCCAGAACTCCGCCTCGCTGTATTCGCCGGGGGCGTAGGGGCTGCCCGGGCCATGCATGAAGCGGATGTCCCGCGTGTGCCTGCTGTTGCCGCCGCGGAAGAACTCGGGCGACCGCTCGGCGACCAGCACGTCGGCTCCGCGGTCGCGGGCGGCAAGGGCGGCGCACAGGGCCGCGTTGCCGCCGCCGACCACCAGGACATCGCAGCGCAGGCGATCTGGCACGTTCGCGCCCTGGCCCTCCGCGCCGTCCCCGCGCATGCGGGCACCGGCTCCCGGGGTCGTTCGGGCGGCGCGGTCAGGTGGCAGGGCAGAAAGGTGCACGAGGCTCTCGGACAGCACGATGGCGTCCCTCGCAATGGCAGTGTTCAGATTGTCGAAGCCGTCCGCATGGGAAGGGGGCCGCCCGATAAGGGCGGCCCCGGCCTGCGTCAGACCCCGACCTGGGTCTGGCTGAGCTTGTGCAGTGGGCGGAAACGGGTCAGGGGACCCCAGATGCCGACGACGAGGGCCACGCCGAGCCAGGTCGCCGCGACGTAGACGAAGACGCTGGTGTAGCCCGCGGACGCGTAGAGCGAGCTGACGATCAGCGGACCGACGATGTTCGCGAGACGCCCGACGCCGTAGGTGATCCCGGTGCCGAGCGCCCTGGCCTCCGTCGGGTAGAGTTCCGGCGTGTAGGCGTAGAGGAGCGGTGCGAAGCACTGGATCGACAGGGTGACCAGGAAGCCGGCGACGACGATCAGGGACGGCTGGAACGTGAGGCCGTAGGCAAGCCCGAAGACCACGGTCGCGAGGGATACGATCACGATCAGCCACTTGCGGTCGAACCGCTCGGAGATCTGCGATGCGATCAGGGCGCCGACCGGCGCGCCGAGCGCGATGATCGAGCTGTACGTCAGGGAGCTCACGACGGAGAACCCGTGGGCGACGAGCAGCGTCGGCACCCACGAGACGAAGCCGTAGAAGCCCAGCGTCTGGAAGATCCAGGCCAGAAGGAGCACGACGGTGCGCGAGAGGTAGACGCCCTGGAAGAGCTCTCCCAAGGGGACGCGGGAGACGACGACTTCCTTGCCTTCCGCGGCTGCTGCCGGCAGGGGGCCACGCTGGCGCTCGGTTTCGCCCTCGAGCCGCTGCAGGGAGGCCTCCGCCCGGTCGAGCAGCCCGTGCTTCTCGAGCCAGCGCGGCGACTCCTCGAGGCGAAGGGCCAGGATGAGGAAGATCGCCCCCAGCCCTCCCCAGACGAAGACGAGGCGCCAGGCCCAGGGCGCGAGCGGGATGATCAGCCGGGCGACCCAGGCGGTCGCGGGGATCCCGAGCAGGCCGAAGGTCATCGCCCACCCTTGGTACCTGCCGCGGGACGTCGGCGGAAAGAACTCGCTGATGTAGGTGTTCGCGATGATCGTCATCGCCGAGAGGCCGACGCCCGTGAGGAACCGGAAGACGCCCAGCGAGACAGGATCCCAGGCCAAGGCGTTGAGCAGCGAGAAGAGTGAGAACCAGGCGATCATGACGATCAGGGACCGGCGCCGCCCGATGCTGTCTGCGACCCAGCCGCCGATCGCGGCGCCCAGGAACATTCCAAGGAAGGATGCCGACGTGATGAAGCCGATCGTGCTGACCTGCAGGCCCCAAGCGCTGATCAGCACCGGGGCCGCGTAGGCGAATGTGTTGAGGTCGCCAAGCTCGAAGAAGTAGGCGAACGCCAGCGCCACGAGGACCGCCGTGTGGACCTTGGAGATCGGCAGGCGGTCGAGGCGGTTGGCCGCGTTCACGGTTCCAGTCGATGACGCCACGCAATATCCCTCCATCTCTTGCCGGGTAGGGGTGGGACGAGAAGGTGCTTCGTCGCTCACTGCCAGGCCCCACCTCCCTTGTCGGGTACGCCCTGCCGTCGCGCACCGCCGTTCGCAGGGCTCACCATCCTGTGGCCTCCATCGGTACGAGCGCCGTGCCTTCGATGAGGCGGCGCGCCGTCCGCTCGACCCCCAGCGCGACCAGCTGCCCCTGATCGTCGTAGCGCAGCCTGACCTGCATGACGCCCGAAGGATGCCCGATCCGCAAGGCTGCGCGCTGTGCCTTCCCCGCGGCCATCCAGGCGACGGACCCGGGGACGGTCGTCGCGGCTGCGAGCGCCATGGCCCCCGTGAGGGCGAAGGCCTGGTGCAGGGTGCCCATCGAGAGGATCCTCGCCGTGATGTCCTGCGCGTCGGCCGCGATGGAATTGCCGTAGATGTCCTTGTAGTCGGCCGGATGGAGAACCATGCCGACCTTCGGGATGTTCCGCGACACGGCTGCCGCTGCACCGGGGTCCGAGGCGAACCCGAGCGCCGCCGCGGCGAACCCGCGCACCTCCTCGAGCGCGCGGCGCGCCTTCGCAGGCCAGCCGTCGAGCGGATGCACTTCCGTTCCGAGGAGGCCGAGATCCTCTGCCGCCGCGAAGATGACGGGGTTCGAGGCGTCGACGAAGGTGGCCCGCACCGGCCCGGCGGCGGTCGACACGACATCGAGCGCGCGCCCTGTCGGCAAGAGCCCCCGTCCGTTCGTTCCCGTCGGCTGCTCGAACCAGAGCACCTGCCTCGCCCCCGAGCCGGGCACTCCGGCGATCGAGAGATCCCCTTCCTCCTGTACGCCCTCTGCATCCACCGGAACGTCGGCCACGATGCGCTTGTGCGTGTTGGTGTTGTAGATGCGGACCTGCGTCAGGGGCACCGACTTGGCCACGAGCCCCTCGCGGACGGCGAAGGGACCGATGGCCGACGCGCAGTTCCCGCAGTTTCCGCGGTAGTCCACCCTGCGCTCGTCGACGGAGACCTGGGCGAACGTGTAGTCGACGTCCGCATCGTCGCGCGCCGAAGGCCCGATGATCACGGCCTTGCTGGTCGTCGACGTCGCTCCTCCCAGCCCGTCGATCTGGCGGGGATCCGGGCTCCCGAACAGTCGCAGCAGCAGGCGGTCGCGCAACTCGCCCGCAAGGGGAAGGTGTTCTGCGCGCAGCATGACGCACTTGCTCGTGCCGCCGCGCATCAGCACGACGGGAATCTTCTGTATCATGATCAAGCCCCCAGAACGCGCGAAGGCCGCCAAGCAAAGCCCCGAGGGCTCCACTGGCGGCCTTCCGCGCAAGGGGGGTGTTTCAGGCACCCCGAAGCGTAGGCTCAGTGCTCCGCATGTCTTCTTGAGAAACGGGGCCAGCGCATCTTTGGGAGCGCCTCCCGCTTCTGGCTGCGAACAATGTTCGCAGGGCATCAGAGAGGATCTTCGCGTCCGGGTCCTTTCTTCCTTCTTGCAACGATGGTCAGTTTGCCGGACCACAGTTCCTAGAAATGTAGACATTCATATGCTGAAGTCCACATTGCGCCGACCGAACAGCGTTGCCGGCGACTGGCCTGCCGGGGCATCGCACCCCGGAACCGCCGCGTGCCATC